>CAYUFO010000001.1:0-27687 GCA_964443985.1 uncultured archaeon
ATTAAATATCGATGCAGTGGCGGAATAACCGATGGATTGGCGCCGGCCTTTCGCTTTTTTTCGCGGGATTAGGGCACCTGTATCTCGCCAGCTATCGTCGAGGCCTCTTCTTCATCGTCGTTGAGCTCGTGACGGCCCTGTTGGCCCTGTACCCCCACGCTATCGTCGAACTCGTCGTTGTCGGCGGCGTGGCCAACTTCGCGGTGACGGTGACGGCGGCCGTCGACGCCTACCGGCTCGCCAAAAAACGGTCTACTCTCCGCAACAAAAAGAAACAAAAAGAATCAGCCGAATAAGGCGGCCATGCCTTCAGCCGCGCTCTCTTCGCCGCCCTCTTTCTTGTCGTCGTCTTCCTTCTTCTCGGATTCAGAGGACTCCTCGGCCTCGGATTCCTCGGGAGCCGGGGCGGGTTCGGCTGCGGGCGGCGCCTCGCCTGCGATGAGGGCCTTGACCGTGGCGGCGCTGGCCCCGGCTTCGGCGAGAAGCGACTCGATGGTTTCCTTGGTGGGGATCTTGGCGGCGAGGGCCAGCGAGAGCGCCTTCCAGTGCGCCTGCCGGACGAAGGATTCCGTCGTCTGGGGCGTGAAGATGGTGGCGTTGAACGCAAGATTGAGGGCCTGCTGGTGGGCGGTGGCGTATTTCGAGAACGTCTCCTCGTCGTCGATGTGCAGGATGTCGGCGGGATAGACGACGCCGTCCTCGCGGGCCGCGTAGAGCTCGAGGCCTATCTCGAAGGGCTCGATGCCGAAGCGGTTGAGGACGGAGGCGACGTCGACCGAGATGGTGTCGCCTGCCGCGACGAGCTTCGAGGGTTCGGAGATGACGATCTTGCCCTTGTCGATCCTCGCCTTGATGCCCGCCGCCTGCAGCTCTCCTATGACGGGTCCCGCGGGGAACGGCGTGTCGCCTGCTGGTATGACTATGTCGGTGGGCGCTATCTGCCCCGGTTTGGCGGGGGCGCCCGTCCGGGATCCCGAAAGGAGCCTCTCAAGCTGGAAGGGGGTGAGCTCGTCGGTGGTGATGACGCCCATCTCTCCCTGCACGTAGGTGGAGAGGTCGTCGGTGCCCGCGTCGGCGAGGGCGCGGCGGATGATGCGGTTCCTCGTGACCCTGAGGTCGACCTTGCCCCTGAGGGAGGTTCGCATCTGCTGGAACTGGCGGCTCGGGATGCCGTTGATGCCTGTAAGTCCCACGACCTTGGCCTTCTTGATGGCGGCAGACAGGCGCTTGACCTCCTCTTCCTTCCAGGATGCGACCATTTTTACGTGATTAGATGACTTTGGCGGGTTTGCCCATGGACGTCTTGACGTACGCCGAGTGGATGTGTTCGCGGGGTATCTGGCGCTCGACGGCGGCCATGACGGCCTGGATGTTCTCGGCGACGTCCTCGTCGGGCATGTTTTCTGCGCCGACGGGTATCTGGACGGTCGGATTCTTTTTTGAGCGTATGCGGACCGTGTTCTTGAGGCGCGTGATGACCGCGGGCAGGTCGGCGTTGGGGGGGACGGGCTGCGGCATCTTGTTTCGGGGTCCGAGCACGATGCCCCAGCTCTTTCCGATGGTGCTCATGAGGTCGGGGGCGGCGATGAAGCTGTAGCATTTGTTGGCGTAGGCGCGCATCTTTCGGCGGCTTGCCGCCATCTTCTCGAGCTCGGGCTTGGAGAGGACGTAGTCGCTGACCTTTTTCGCCTGGACGTTCATGTCGCCGTCGGCGAAGACGCCGATGGCCACGTCCTTGCCGCGCCCCTTGGGCAGCTGGACGCTGAGATTGAGCTTGTGGGTGGGGTCCTCGATGTTGATGTCTTTGAAGGTCAAAGACAATTCGAGGCTCTGGGTGAAGTTGCGGGAAGAACTCTCTTTCTTGGCCTCGGCGACTTTTTCCCGGTAGAGTCGTTTGTCGTCTGCCATTGGATTTCCCTCCTACCCTGGCGCTGCCGGGTAGTGCTGCGGGGCAAGGCTACTATATATGCACTGGGAATTTATAAATGGACTACTTTTTGTCCTCGGTCTTCCTTCCCTCTTTGGCGTCAGCCTCGGCGGGTTTCCCTTCGGCGTCAGCCTCTTCGGGTTTCTCTGCGTCCTCGCCCTCTGCCTCGGCGGGCGCCTCTTCTGCTCCCTCGTCCTTGTGCTTTTCTTCGAGGTCGGCTTCGCGGCGCGCTTCCTCTTCTTCTTGGATGCGGCGCTCCTCCTCGCTCATCTCTTTGTCGAGGAGGCCTTCCTCTAGGGCTGCGTAGGCGTGCTTGGCGGTGCGGCCCTCGATGGTGACGCCGAGCGACTGGCAGCTACCGATGACTTCCTTCATCTTGGCGGTCTGATTGGCGCCGAGGAGCTGGTCGGCCTTCATGGCGGTCACCTTGACGAGCTGGTCGTAGCTGAGGTCGGCGACGGGTTTGCCGTCTCCGGTGCCCTTCTCGATGCCGAGCTCCTTTTTGATGAGCGCGGAGGTGGGGGGGCTTCCGACTTCGATGTCGAACGTCTTGGTGGAGGCGTCGATGACGACCGAGACGGGGACCTTCATGCCCGCGTAGTCGGCGGTCTTCTCGTTGATCGCGTTGACGACGTCTGCGATGTTGATGCCCGTGGGGCCGAGCGCGGGTCCCAGGGGGGGTCCGCCACTGGCCTGGCCGCCTTCGACGAGCACTTCGATGGTTTCCTTTTTCGCCATGGTCTATGCCTCTTCGCCTTCCTTGTCTTCGTCGGCTTTCTGCATGATCTTGAGGTCGTCGCCGCGCACGACGACGGGGATGGGGACGGCGGCTTCTATGAGTTCGACGGTGATCTCGTTCTTGTCCTCGTCGATGCGGGCGACGCGGGCTTTTTCGCTTTTGAAGGGGCCGGCGATGAGTTCGACGAGGTCGCCCTTGCTGACTTCGGTGACGACGGGCGTCGGCACGAGGGTCTCTTCGAGCTGGTCGATGCTGATGGTGCCCGCCGATTCGAGGCGACCCTTCTCCTTGAGCAGGAGGCCTCGGGTCTTGGGGACGTTGCGGGCGAGGTCTTCGACGGTGCCCGGGCCGTCGGCTTCGACGAGGATGTAGCCTTTGAGGCCGGTGGTGTACATGACGCTGTAGACGTCGCCGCCCTCCTTTTGGATGGCGTCGAGCTTGGTACTGGCGTCGCGGAAGAGGATTTCTGCCGCGACCTTCTCTTGGCCGGCCGTTGAGCGTACCGCATAGATCATTTTTTGGGAAGGTATTGATTGGACGTTTGCCTATAAAAAAACGGCCGCCTTTTTTTACCGGATCGCCTGCGACACGAGGAATATCACGAATCCGACGAAGCCGATGGCGATGATGCCGAGCCCCGTGATGCGGGCGGTCTCCATGTATTCTGAGCGCTTGGGCTTGCGGGTGAGCCGGAGGATGCGGCGTGTCTCGCTGTAGGCCTTGGCGAGCCAGTCGGCGACGTTCATGGTTTTTATCTCGAGGGTTCGGTGTCTGGGTCGATATGCCCTAACAAGAATATTAAAAAAGGAAAAGGGGGAGGGTGGTGGACCCTCTAGATGGACTTGAGGCCGAGTTCGAGGCGGTCGGCGCTGCCCCGCTCCAGGCGGTCTTCGAGCTCCTCTTCGTAGCCGGGGATCTTGACCCCGGACAATATGATGAGGGTCTTGATGACGTTGCGGTCGAGTTCCTCGTCGATCTGGGCGCCCCAGATGATCTCGGCGTCGGCGTCGATGTTCTGGCTGACGATGCGCACGATTTCTTCGGCCTCCTCGAGCGTCATGTCGCGGCTGCCCGTGATGTTGATGAGGGCGCCGGTGGCGTTGCTGATGTCGGTGTCGAGGAGCGGGGAGCTGAGGGCCTTTTCCACGGATTCCCGGCTGCGGTTCTCCATGGTGGAGTCCTTGCTCGAGGCGCCGAGGCCTATCATGGCGGTGCCGCCGTCCTTGAGGATGGCGCGGACGTCGGCGAAGTCGAGGTTGACGAGGCCGGGTTTGGTGACCATCTCGGTGATGCCCTTGGCGGCGTTGGCGAGGAGCTCGTCTGCGACCTTGAATGCCGCGTTGAGCGGCAGGTTGGGCGCGACGTCAAGGAGCCGGTCGTTGGGGATGACGATGACGGTGTCGGCGAACTTCCTGAGCTTCTTGAGTCCCCGTAAGGCGTTTTGGGCGCGCACGCGGCCCTCGACGGAGAAGGGCAGCGTCACGATGCCGATGGTGAGGGCCTGGAGGTCCTGGCCGATCTCGGCGATGACGGGGGCGCTGCCGGTGCCGGTGCCGCCGCCGAGCCCGGCGGTGACGAAGACCAGGTCAGAGCCCTGGAGGAGCTCGCTTATCTTCTCGATGTCGACTTCGGCGCACTGCTCGCCGACTTCGGGGTCGTTGCCTGCCCCGACGCCGCCGGTGATGGAGGTGCCGATGAGGAGCTTGGAGTGCGCCTTGCTGTTCAATAGGTGCAGGGCGTCGGTGTTGACTTGCACGAGGTCGCCGCCTTCGATGCCCATGTCCATGAGCCGGTCGATGGTGTTGGACCCCGCGCCGCCTGCGCCTACGATCTTGATGGACGTCTTGATGCCTTCGACGATGCGTCGGAGTTCGTCTTCGCTGTCGCCGCGCTGCACGATCGGCTGTGCCGCCGGTGCGCTCGGCTGGTCTTGTGTCTCGTTGAAGTCGGCGTTGCCGATGGCTTCCTTTACAATTGATTCCATTGTTCTAAACCCACCTTCCTTTCTAAAAACTAATCGAATTTCAGAAGTGAAACTCGTTCGCTGGATGCGACGGATACTATTACTTAGCGTGACTTTAAAAATCAAAGGCCCTTCTCCTCGAGGGCGAGAAGGTGGCGCAGCGTGGCCTTGACGTTTTCTTGGATTTTTCCGAGCGCCTCCTTGTCGGGCTCCGGCTTGAAGAGGTGGCGGAAGCGTCCCTGCAGCTTGAGGTAGTCTTCTATGGGTTTGAGGTCGTCGGGGTCGCGGGGCATGGTGACCTTGTGCTTTCCTTCGATGACCTCGTAGAGAGGGGTGGCACCGGTGGCGACGCCGAGCTTGGCGAGGCTGATGGACTGGCTGGGGTCATAGCGCCAGCCGGGCACGCAGGGCGCGTAGATGTTGATGAAGGTCGGTCCAACGGTCTCGACTGCCTTCTTTATCTTCTTGTATGCGTCTTGGGGGTGGCTCACCGAGCAGGTCGCCGCATACGGCGAGCCGTGGGCGACGAGGATGTGGACGAGGTCCTTTTTCCCCTCGGTCTTGCCGGGGATCTTCTTGCCTGCAGGCGAGGTCGTCGTCGAGGCGAGATAGGGGGTGGCGCCGCTTCGCTGGATGCCCGTGTTCATGTAGGCCTCGTTGTCGTAGCAGACGTAGGTGTAGTTGTGGCCGCGCTCGAAGGCGCCGCTGGTTCCCCGGATGCCGATGTCGTAGCTGGCGCCGTCGCCGCCGAGGGCGACGACGTGGACGTCCTGCTTGCCTTGGACCTTGAGGGCGGCCTCGATGCCGGCGGCTATCGACGAGTTGTTCTCGAAGGCGCCGTGTATCCAGGGGATGCGCCAGCTGGTCTCGGGGTAGGGCGTCGACACGACCTCCATGCAGCCTGTGGATTCGACGAAGATGCTGTTCTTTCCGGCGGCCTTGGTGATGAGGCGGACGGCGGTGGCGGCTCCGCATCCCGCGCAGGCGCGGTGGCCGGGGGCGAAGAGCTCTTCCTCGGGGAGTCCTGCGATGGCCATCTTAGTACATCCACTCCTCTTTTTGTCCTTTGTCGTCTTTCGTCATCTCGTAGACGGATCGGACGTGTTCGAGTTTTACGTCGCGGCCGCCGAGGCCGCAGATGAAGTTTCTGAGCGTGGGTCGCTCATCGTCCTCGTAGAAGAGCATGCCTATCTCGTGGTAGAGGATGCCGCCGGAGCCAGGCGAGAACGCCTTCTCCATGACGGCGATCTTCTGCACGTCTTTGAGGGCCTTTTTCAGCGCTTCCTTTGGGAAGGGCCGGTAGGTGATGAGCTTGAGCAGCCCGACCTTCTCGCCCTTGTCGCGCAGGCGGTCGACGACGACCTTGATGGTGCCGCACATCGACCCCATGCCGACAAGGACGACGTCGGCGTCCTCCATGCGGTAGGATTCGAAGTGGAAGTAGTCGTCTGGCCGGGAGCCCGGCATCTCGTTTTCGAACGTCTTGCTATACTCTTTAAAGACTTTTTCTATGACGGGAAGCGAGCCGTTGATGGCGTCCTCCTGCGTCCTTCGCAGCTCCATGTAGTGCTCGGGGAAGCCGATGGGGCCCAATGTCAGGGGGTCGTCGGGGTCCAAGTACGCGTGATATGGCTTGTAGGCCGGCAAGAATTTGTCGACGGCGTCCTCGTCGTGGACGGCCATGGGCTCATAGACGTGGCTCAACGTGAAGCCGTCGAGACACACCATCGTGGGCAACAGGACGTCGTGGTCCTCGCCGATCTTGTACTGCATGAGGGTGAGGTCGTAGCTCTCCTGGGCGGTCTCGGCGTAGAACTGCAGCCAGCAGCTGTCGCGTTCGGCCATGGAGTCGCCGTGGTCGTTCCAGATGCTGATGGGCGCCGAAAGCGCCCGGTTGACGCACGTCATGCCGACGGGCAACCGCATGCCGCTGACGATGAAGAGGACCTCGTGCATGAGGGCGAGGCCCTGGCTCGACGTCGACGTGTAGGTGCGCACGCCCGTGGCCTGGGCGCCAAGGCACGCCGAGATGGCCGAGAACTCCGATTCGACGCGGACGTATTCGCCGCCCATGGTGCCGTCGGCGACCCAGTCGCTGATGCGCTCGACGATGTGGGTCTGCGGCGTGATGGGGTAGGCGGCGACGACGCCGGGTTTTGAGGCCTTCACGGCCTCGGCGACGGCATGCGACGTCTCTTCTATGGTCTTCGTCATCTCCTATTTCTCCTCCGTCTTCATCTCGATGCACTTGACGGGGCATTCGACTGCGCAGATGCCGCAGCCCTTGCAGTAGTCGAGGTCGGCGGTGAATTTTCCCTCCTTGGTCTTTGTTATGGCGGCGTCTGGGCACAGGCTCCAGCAGATGCCGCAGGCCACGCACTTGTCGGTGTCGGTGACGGGGCGTTTGCTTCGCCAGCCGCCAGTCTTGTTGGCAAGCGAGCTGCCGTCGGAGGGGAGGACGGCGCCGATGGTGACTTCCGTGTCGCCGACCTTGCCGGTGATCTTCTTCATGTCTGCCATGGTTCAGCTGGCTGCGAGTTCTTTGGCCTGCTCGTAGACCTTCTCGACGAGCTTCACGTTCTTCTCGACGAGGTGGGGGGGCATCTCGTCTTCGATGGCGGCGATGATGGATTCCTTCTTGATGAGGCCGGTGATGGCGGCGAAGGCGCCGAGCATGCCGGTGTTGACGATGGGCAAGCCGAGGGTCTCCAACGCTTCCTTGGTGACGTCGAGCGTGTAGATTCTGTAGTCGCCGAGGCCGAGGCTCTCGGCCGGCTGGTTGCTGTTGACGATGATGATGCCGTCGTCGGCGAGTCCCTCCGTGACATCAATGACTTCCGTCAGGCTGGGGTCGAGGACGAGGAGAATCTCTGGTTTGTAGACGGCGCTCTTCTGGCGGATGAAGGCGTCGTCGATGCGGGTGAAGGCCTGGACCGGGGCGCCGCGGCGCTCCACGCCGAACTTGGGGAAGGCCTGCGTGTATTTGCCGTCCTTGAAGCCTGCGACCGCCAAAAGCGTCGCCGCGGTGACGGCGCCCTGTCCGCCCCTCCCGTGCAAGCGAATCTCCTTCATGGTCAGAGAACATGTATTACTCCTCTGGGTATATAAGACTATCGGCGCTTCGTATTTAGGTGGGTGGGATGATGGTTTTTGATGATGCAATCGAGGGATTTTTTCCGCAGCGACTCGACAATCCTCTCCATCTTGCTTGTCCTCTCCCTCGTTTTTCCCCTTCTTTTTTTCCAGGAAGGATTCTTCTCCCCTGACGAGCGCGAATACACGTATCTCGCCCAAAACCTCGTTGCACATCAGTCGCTGGACGTCAGCCACCGCTTCCCCGCCTGGGAGGAGACTTATTCCTCTCTCGCCCTTCCACGGGGGTTTCTCGTCTCCCCCCACGATGCCGCCGTCGTCCACGCTGTCTGTTTTTTTGGCTATTCCCTCTTTGCCGCCCCCCTCGTCGCCGTGGTCGGGGCAAACGGCCTCATACTCTTTAACGTCCTTCTCACCGCAGTGTCCGTCGTCCTCGTGTATCTGGTAGCCCAACGCGTATGGTCACAGCAAGACGTCGCATTCATCTCTGCGCTTCTCTATCTGTTGGCAAGCCCTGCCCTCTTCTACGCCACCAGCTACTGGTATCACCCCCTCATCAACGGCAGCTTTCTTGCCTGTGTCTACCTGTTCGTCATCGGCTCCCGCCCGCGAGATGATTTCCTCTTTTTCATCGCTGCCGGTGTCTGTCTTTGGACGGCCTACTACATGATCGTGCCCCTTAGCGTGCTCGCGTTGGCCCGGGCCCATAGAGAAAGCAGCGGGTACGGGAGACTCGGCATCCTCTTTGTCTTCGGCGCACTGCTCCTTCCCACAGTCATCTATAATGAATTAGTGTATGATGCCATGTTCACCGGCTATCTTGGCGGTCTTCTGCCGCCCTCCCAGGACACCGTTTCCCGGTCGGTACTCGGGCTCGTCTGGCATGGGGGCACCCTGGTGTTCTTCGGCGTCATGGGATTCTTCGTCTGCCGCATCTGCACGGCCTTGGCGTACCCTGATTTTTCGTATCTCCAGAAGGCGCTGCTCGAATCCTCCCCCCACCTCATCGCAGCCGTCCCGGGGTATCTGCTCGCCCGGGAGCGCTTGGCCGCTCCTCGCTGGCGGGCAGTCCTTATCGCCCATCTCCTCTATGCGGCCATGGTCGTCTGGGGGAAGACCAATTCCTTCGGGGGCTGGACGCTCACGGCGCGCTACATGCTCCCAGTCGTCCCCCTCCTCGTCGTCCTGGCCGCGGGTTACCTCGCGCGTGTCTGTCAGTCACGCTGGATCGCCTTCGTCATCGCCGCCTCTTTTATTGGCTCCCTGTTGGTCGCCCTTCCCGACGACCCCGCCATCGTCTGGGGCACCCAGTCAGGGACGTCGTTGGTTCTGCTCTCATTCACACTCTTCTTTTTTCTCATTTCTCGCCTGCACCCCAATAGCAACCCGTTCTTGCTCTCCCTTGTCTTCTATCTCGCCGTGGGGGCGGGCGTCATGAACTCTGTCTTCGACGCCCGTCTGGGCATGGCGGTGCGCGCGCATTCGGGACAATTGAGCTCGGCGGTTGCCTCGGTGATTCCCGCCGGGGCGGCTGTCTTCATCCCCCAGACACTCTACTTTGATTTCGCAGATTACTCCCACCACCACGTCTACTGGTATCCGCCTGCATCCGATCCCTATCAAAACGCCACCCATGACGCCTCTGTTGCCGAGATGGCAGCAGTCATCGACCACTATCTCGCTCGGGGCACGGCCGTCTACGTCCTCGCCGACCACGACACCCTGATTAAGGCGTCCGTCTCTCCTCAACTCTCTGACCGATACTTGTTTGAAAAACGCGGTATCATCGATACCCGTTTCCTCCACTCCCCATTCTATCAACTCAGCGGAAAAGGTGAGGATCAAAGGACAAGACAATATTTCCTTTAGCAGGGGTAGGCGGGGGCGAAATCCTCAGAAGCAGACCGTCACGCTCTGTTGCAAGGGCTGTCCCGTTTTGATGTGCCTGCCAGCCGGGATGGTAGGCCATCGATACCGTGATGGACTCGCAGGTCCCCGTCACATTCTCGACGACGACGCGGTCGTGGCCGAGGCTTGGGATGCGGGCGGGGCATCCAGGGGTCTTTCCCGCAACGTAGCCGTCCGGATTGGGGGGAACTCGATAGATGGCGAACCCGTCGATGACGGTTTCGAGCGTCGCCTGCCGATAGTCGGCGAAGAACTGCTTGCTCGGCCCGTGCCAGAGGACGAGGTAGCCGACATTGAAGCGATGCAGGGCCTCCCGCATCCCCTCGTATGTCATCTCTTCGACGGGCGTCCCGAAGAAGAGTCCCTCCACGACGGTCAGGTTGCCTGCGCCCCGAAAGACGGGGAACGCCTGGGTCCGGGCGACGAATCGGAGCTCGTCGCCGGCATCCATGGGCGCGAGGGCCGGCATGGCCCCCTGACCCCACGGCTTTTTTACGAAGAAAGGATGCTCGACGTCCTCGAGGACGACCCGCGATGTCCCATCAGCGTGGTCGTAGAGCCATGCGTAGACCGTTGAGACGTTTTCCGGCAGTCCCGCGCGCAGGACGGTCGACGACTCCTGGGACGCCCCATGGGTGTCGGCGAGGACGAGGCTCCCAAGGGGAGGGCACAGGAGCACCGCGGCAAGCGAGAAGAGAGCCGCCACCCTCACGAGGCCGCCCCGCTCAAGGCCGGCGATGAGCGCCTCCCCCAGAGGGACGAGCAACGCCAAGGCGACGAGGGGGACGAGGTGCAGGAGCTCGAAATGCCAAAGCTGCGGGATGCCGCCTCCCGCGAAGGCCACGGCGTAAAGGAGAAGGGGAAAGCCATACAGGGACCGCCGGACGGGGTCCGTCCGCCGCCCGCTTTCGGCCAAGCGCCAGTAGCCCCACGCAAGAACCGGCCACGCCGCCAGGGGGAGCGCGGCCAGGAGGTTGACCTGCCAGTTGACGAAGCCGATGAGTGTCGAATACGAATGGAACGTCAATCCCGTGTCGTGGACATGGGCATCGCCTGCGAGGACGCCCGCAATCGCGGGAACGCTCCAAAATCCCGTCGCCACGATTGGCAGGGCCACGGCCGAGAGTCCGATTGCCATTTTTTTCGTCGCAGGCATCCGCCATCCAACAACCAGCGCCACGACCCCCACGACCATGCCCACGTGGATGACGGGGTGGGCGAGGAGGACGAGCGCTCCCGCCAGGACGAAGCCCGCGAACGCCCGCCAGGTCCCCGTGCGGAGGAATCGAAGGAAGAACGCCAGGGCCAAGGGCGCCAACCCCAGCGCCAAAAGCATCGGCGTCGTCCCCCAAAAGAGCATCTCGGCGAATCGGGAGGACGGCATGGCGGACAAGAGCGCGACGAGCGTCTGCCCACGCCGAGGGAGCCCGGCTTCCCCGGCCAGCACATACATGGCTGCGGGCACCAGCACGATGACGGCGAAGAGGACAATCCTGTAGGCGGTCGGCACCGACAGCAATCCTTTGGACCCGCCGGTCAACCCCGCGACGAGCATCGACACCAAGGGCGGATAATACTGGTGGACCGGGTAACCTGCGAAGAAATGCTGGGTCCATCCCCACACGCCTTTCTGGTCGGGCAGCAATAATTCCTTCATGGCGTACGCGTGATACTGATGCATGGGATGGTCCAAGGTGGCCACGACTCCTTCCCCGAACACGCCGAAGACGGTGGCATGGTAGGACGCGAGGACAAGGACGACCACCGCAAGCCAGCCGCGGGGCATCGACAACCCCCTGCGCACGCAGGCGACCAGGCGGTTGAACACGGGGTCGTGTGCGAGCCCGAAGAAAAAACGCCGGGCCACCCATGCCCACAACGCGAAGGCGGCAAAGAGCACCACCGACGCGAGGAAGAGCTCGGCCGGCAACGGGAGGACGAACTCCGCAGGATAGCTCGGCTGGGCGTACGACGAAAGCGAGATGAACAGGAAAAACGAGAAAAACAGGAGGCCCAAAACACCTTCCCCCAGTCCCAGCCGCTCGAGGCCCACGCCGTCGCCACCCATTTTATATAGTCCTCCTTTCTCATTACATCTAGAAAAACCCCGCCTCCCGGAAACCGGTTTCCGCGCCAAGCCCCGCTGATGGGAACCAAGGGTATTTTTAAGAGGAAACACCGTATTACATAGCCCTAACCCGGTGACACCATGAAAGGATCGCACGGCTATCGCAGAAAGACGAGGAACCTCCACGTCGACCACCGCCGCAAGGGCAAGATACAGATTAGAAAGCTCCTTGCCGACTTCGCCGAGGGGGACATCGTCTCCGTCGCCATCGACGCCCGCTCCCAGGCCATCCCCCACCCCCGCTTCCAGGGGAAGACGGGCCGCGTCGTGGGCAGGCAGGGACGCTCGTTCTTCGTGGCGGTCGGCGACGGCAGCAAAAAAAAGAAGGTGCTCGTCGCACCCGAGCACCTCATAAAAGGGGGGGACTGAGCCATGGACGTCATCTCAAGCGAACCCGTATCCATAGCGGACGTGAAAAACATTCTGGAAAAACGCGACAAGGAGGTGCGCGCCCTCGGAGAGGAGCTCTACTACGAGCAGCGCCGCGCCCTCGACCACGCCCAGCACTTCGCCAAGCTCGGCGTCACCGACACCCGCAAGCTCATAAAGGAGATTGGAGGACTCGACCTCGACCTCAACGCCGAACAAGTCATCAAGTTCGCCGACCTTTTACCTGAGACCATCGACGACGTCCGCGCCATCTTTGCCAAGGAACGCTTCAAATACGAGGCCGACGACATACGGAAGATCCTCGACGTCGTCGACAAATACCGCTAGGCGGTGCCTGGAGGGATTGAGATTTTGGACCGCACCGATAGCCATACCATGGACAAGGACTCCTACGCGCGCGTGCTCGACTTCCTGCCCAAAGGCAAATCCGACGTGCCCAGCCACAAGCGCAGGCCGCTCCTGCAGATAATCGGCGAGACGCGGTTCTCGCTTCTCGAGGTGACTCCAAAGGAGGGCCAGACCTTCGCCACCAATGAACGGGTGTACATCGGCGAGGGCAGCCGCGAGAAGATAGACCACATCGAGCGCCGCATCAAATACGAGTGGCTGACCCCCACCGCCAGGTCGGAGCTCCCCCACGTCCTCAAGGAGCTCGTCGAGGAAAACGAGGAGCGCTTCGTCGAGTTCTACAACACGGCCGGCATCATCTCCACGCGCCTGCACAAGCTCGAGACGCTGCCCAAGATAGGCAAACGCCACCGAAACGACATCCTCGCCGAGAGAAAGCTCAAACCCTTCGAGTCGTTTGCCGACATGCATGAACGAGTCCGGAATCTCCCCGACCCCACCAAGACCATCGCAGACAAGATCGTAGAGGAGCTCAAGGGCGAGAGCAAGTACCTCCTCTTCGTCCACCTCCCCAAAGACCAGATCAGATAGCGAACAAACTACGCCACGTGGTAAAAATAGCCCCCGTCATCACCATCGACAAAGACAAGTGCATCGCATGCGGGGCCTGCAAGACCGCCTGCCCCGTCCAGCTCTTCTCCATCGTCGACGACAAGGCCACCCTCACCGGGGACCCAGACAAGTGCGTCCTCTGCCAAGCCTGCGAGAACACCTGTCCCGTCGGCGCGATAAAAGTGAGCGAAAAAACCAAGGGGGAACAAGATGGACGAACACCAAGCGACAAGCGAGGAACCACGCACCACTGAACCCGAAGCCGCCGCCCTGCCGTCCGCCCAGGACGGCGACGAGCACACCGTCTTCATCGATAAAAAGGACATGAAAAACCACGTCATGGCGGTCCTCACCCAGTTCAACAGCGGCGTATCCGAGGTCACCATCAAGGCGCGGGGACGAGCCATCAGCCGCGCCGTCGACGTCGCCGAATACGTCCGCAACCGCTTCCTCGCAGACGTCGCCGTCAAAGACATCCGCATCTCGACCGAAGAGATAGCAGGCGACGAGGACCCCGTCAAGGTCTCGGCCGTCGAGATAAGCCTCTCCCGATAACAGAAGAGAAAAATGGGGCTGCCCATATGCGACCTGTGCGCGAAGACCGGCATCCTGTGCGGAGCCTGCGAGGATCGGATCGCGCGCAAGAAAATCTCGGACCTCGACGTCAAACTCGCCACCATCCTCTACGAGCTCGGCAAGGGTGAGATAGGGTTCGAGCGCGCCATCGAGACCGACGACGCCATCATCGTCCTCACCCCGAAAAAGGACGTCGGCAAGGTCATCGGCAAGGGCGGCGCCACCATCCGCCTGCTCGCAGAACGCCTCGGCAAACCCGTCCGCGCCATCAGCGTCGGCGACATCGATGCCACCATCCACGACTTCCTCGCCCCCGCCCGGGTGACGGGCACCAGCACGGTCTACAAGCCCGACGGCACCACCGTCCTGCGCGTCCGCGTCAACCCCCGAGACCGGGAAAAGCTCCGGATGGCCACGGTCACCGTCGAGCAGCTCCTCTCCTCGCTCTCCGAAAGCGACGTTAAAATAACCTTCGCCTAAATGCTAACCCAGATGTGATACCATGCGTTCCCACTACACGAGCGAGCTCACCGCCGACCTCGACGGCACCGCCGTCAAAGTCGCCGGCTGGCTTCATGAGATCCGAGACCTCGGCAAGCTGAAATTCCTCCTCGTCCGCGACCGCGAGGGCCTCATCCAAGTCACCGCCAAGGAGGGCGTCACCGACGCGCGCCTCTTCACCGTCATCGATTCGCTCACCCGCGAGTCCGTCATCCTCGTCGAGGGCGCGGTGAGCGCGAACCCCAAGGCCCCAGGCGGCGTCGAATTGCAGCCCAAGCGCATCAAGATCCTCGCCAAGGCGAAGACGCCCTTGCCCCTCGACGTCACCGGGAAGGTCGACGCCGACCTCGACACCCGCCTCAACAACCGCTACCTGGACGTCAGGAAGCCGAAGGTCGCCGCCGTCTTCAAGGTCCGCAGCACCGTCCAGCGGGCCTTCCGCGAGTACTTCGCAAAGAACAAGTTCATCGAGGTCAATACCCCCACCGTCATCGCCGCGGCAAGCGAGGGCGGCACCGACCTCTTCGCCATCAGCTACTTCGAGCGCGAGGCCTTCCTCGCCCAAAGCCCCCAGCTCTACAAGCAGATGATGATGGCATCGGGCCTCGACAGAGTGTTCATCACGACGCCCGTCTTTCGCGCCGAGACCCACAACACCACCCGCCACCTCAACGAGATTCTGCAGATGGACGTGGAGGTCGCCTTCATCCGCGACGAGGAGGACGTCCTCAAGTACCTAGAGGGCGTCACCGCCCACATCTTCAAGAGCGTGGCAGAGGAGCGGGAAAAAGAGCTTGAGCAACTCGGCCGGACGCTTGCGGTGCCCAAGACGCCCTTCACCCGCCTCACCTACGACGAGGTCCTCGAGCTCCTTGCCGCCAAGGGTCTCGAACTCTCCTGGGGAGACGACATCGGCACCGAGGCCGAGAAGATACTGGGCGCAGAATACGCGGACCCCTTCTTCATCAAGCACTGGCCCATCGACGTCAGAAGCTTCTACAGCCGCCCCCTCGACGACAACCCCAAGCTCTGCGGGGCCTTCGACCTCATGTACGCGGGCATCGAGCTCGCAAGCGGCGCCCAGCGCATCCACGAGGAGAAGCAGCTCGTCGAGGCGCTCGAGAAGCGCGGCCTGTCCGCCGAGAACTTCGAGTTCTACCTGAAGGCCTTCCGCTACGGCATGCCGCCGCACGGCGGCTGGAGCATCGGCGCCGAGCGCATCACCGAGGTCATCTGCGGCGTCAAGAACATCCGCGAGTGCGTCCTCTTCCCCCGCGACCGCACCCGCCTTGAGCCATGAAGCAGGAGGAATACGCGCTCGCCGCCGTCATCGTCGTGGTCGTCGTCTTCGCGGCCTATTTCTTCTTCCAGGGCGAACAAGAGAAGACCTTTCAGCGTCTCCTCGACGCCGAGTGCCGGGCGCTCGAGGCAGGTGACGTCGAGCAACTGCTCGCCCACACGACCCTCGAGAAGGGAGCAGACGCGTACCTGCAAAAGATCGCCGAAAAGCAGGAGCTTCTGGCCACCGTCGACGTCGTGTCCTGTCGCCAGGACATCGTATCCCTTGACGGGGGCGACGGCCGGGCCGTCGCCCAGGTCGACCTCGCCATGACGCTCGCCGCCCAAGGCCAGCAGCATTCGACGGTCAACCGCAAGTCCACCACGTTCGTCGCCACGCCCGCGGGCTGGAAGATAGAGCCCCACGAGGGCTTCTGATTTTTTATTGTGTCTCTCCCATTCCTTTCCCATGTCAGCCCCGAAGGTCGTCTTGGTCCTCGCGCCCCTGAACTTCCGCGACGACGAATACAAAAAACCGCGCAACGTCTTTGAGCAGGCGGGCTTTCGCGTCGAGGTCGCATCTGCCGGATTCATGGAGGCCCGCGGCATGCTCGGCACCGAGGTCGCCGTCGACGTGTCTCCCGCGGACGTCGACGTCGATGCAGTCGACGCGGTCGTTTTCGCCTCCGGTCCCGGGCTCTCCCGCTATTTTTCCGATCCCGCTATGACGTCCCTGGCCCGCAGGGCCTTCGAGGGCGGCCGCGTCCTTGGCGCCGTCTCCATCGGCCAGATGGTGCTCGCCAACGCCGGCGTCCTCGCGGGCAGGCGGGCCACGGTGTGGTCGTCGGGGTCCGACCTCTCTTTTGTCCGGGCCATAAAGGATGCGGGGGCCGTCTACGTCCCCGACGAGCGGGTCGTCGCCGACGGCAACCTCGTCACGGCAGTCGGCCCCGAGGACAGCCAGGCCTTCGCCGAGAAAGTGGTCGAGATAGTCACAGGCCGAGCCTGAAGAAGTCGCTCGCGTTCTTGGTCGTGACGGCTTCGACCTCGTCGCGTGTCACCTCCTTGACGTCGGCGACGACGCCCGCGCTCTGGATGATGTTGAGGGGCGTGTTTCGGGTCTTCGGCACGGGAGCGAGGAAGGGGGCGTCTGATTCGAGGACGATGGACTCCAAGGGCAGTTCGCGGACGAGCTTCTTTTTCGGGTTGCTGTAGCACACCGACGTCGGAATCGAGATGAGGCAGCCGAAGGAGATGGCTTTCCTGGCGAGTTCGATGGACCCCGAATAGCAATGGAGGAGGGCGGGGGCGTCGTTTTCTCTCAGGAGACGAATGGCATCTTCTTCCGCATCCCGGGAGTGGATGACGAGGGGGAGGCCGAGCTCCTTCGATAAGGCGATGAATCCCTCGAAGCATCTTCGTTGCTCTGCGTACTTCTCCTTCTCCTTCACCCAGTAGTAGTCGAGTCCCACTTCTCCGAGGCCGACGACGTCGTTTTTGAATTTTCTCAGGAGGGCGACCGCGGCATCGAAGGACTCTTGCGTTATCTCGGCGGGGCCGCAGCCGATGCAGCAGTGGAGGTTGTCGCGGGAACGAGCGAAGTCAAGGAATGCCTCGGCGGATTGGAGGTCGACGATGGAATCGACGACGACGATGTCTTTTTCGGCGCACTCTCGCACAATCGCCTTTCGGTCGCTTTCGAAGGAGGGGAACTCGAGGTGGGCGTGGGCGTCGACGAGCATCGTCGCTACTCTATCTGCAGCTGGTCGCCGAGCGCGACGCCGAGCGTCTTGGCGGCGTCGCCCTGGTTGATGTCGACCTCGTAGAACCCGTGGCTGCCCCGCAAGAGGATGAGCTCGCCCTTGGGTGCGTCCGAGAAGGTCTCGACGACGCGGGCGGAGAAACCCCCCGCATTCGTCGAGAGCGTCACGGCGTCTCCCGTCGCGTAGTCTCCCTGGTTGTTGAAGATGACGTTGCCGAAGCTGTCGATGTGCAGCACCTGGTTCTCCCATAGGTCGATGGACGCATAGGATTCCGTGATGACGCCGAGTTGCTCGGGACTCAAGCCCATGGACAGGAGCGCCGCGGTGGGGGCGAAGATGTCTCGGCCGTGGAAGGTCTTGCTGGCCTTGCCCCCGATGATGGGATGCATGAGGGAGACGACCTTCGCTTCGTCGATGGCGAGCGACCGGATGAGGTGCTGCTCTGAGAGGGCGAGGGTGAACAACCCGTTGTCGGGGCCGACGAACAGGCAGTGGTCGGTCTCGAAGATGACGCCCTTGCGCCCTGATCCCACGCCGGGGTCGACGACGCCGAGGTGGATGCTGCCCCGGGGGTAGTACTTCCACGCCTGGCTGAGGATGAAGTTGCCCTCGAGGATGCTTTGGGGGCTGATGTGGTGGTAGAAGTCGACGACGCGTTCCGTTGGATTGAGGCTGTGGATGACGCCCTTCATCTGGCTGACGTAGTAGCCTGTGCCGAAGTCGGTGGAGACCGTGATCATGGTGTCACGCCCTTTGCTGGGAGATTTTTTGCATCACCGTGAGCGCCCGGTCGTTCATCTCGGGCGTCCCGATGCTGATGCGCGAGAAGTGTCTGCCTTCAAAGCCCGGGAATGGTGGCTGTGGGCGGATGTAGGTGTCGTCTTGTTTCATTCGTTTGAAGAGGTCCTTTGATGAGACGCCGAGGTCGGTCGTTTCGACGAGGAGGAAGTTGGTCTTGCTCGCGAGCGCCGACACGCCGTCGATGGCGTTGAGCTCGCCGTGCATGCGCTCGCGCTCGTCGACGACTTTCCCGACGTTGTCGCGCATGTAGGCGAGGCTTTCCGGGTCGAGGGCAGCTATGCCCGCGAAGAATGCGGGGGTGTTGACGGGGAATGTGAGGTCCTGGCCGCGGACGGCGTTGAGGGCATCGGGGTTGCCGTAGAGGGCGCCGAGCCTCAGACCTGCAAGCGCGTGGACTTTCGACATGCTTCGGAGCACCATGAGATTGGGATAGTCCTCGATGAGCGTGGTGGCGTCAAAGCCGGCTTTTTCGTTGAAGGTGCCGTCCGGCCGTCGCTTGCCTGCGAACTCGTAGTAGGCTTCGTCGACGAGGGTGGGTCTGCCTTCGTCTAGGATCCTTCGCAGGTCTCCTTCACCGAGGCGCTGTCCCGTGGGGTTGTTGGGGGAGTCGACGAGGACGAGGCAGGCGTCCATCTTGCGCATCGTCTTGACGAAGTCGTCGACCGGGAAGCTGAAGTCGTCGTTGAGGGTGACGCCGTGCTGGTCGACGCCCGCCTGCCCCGCTTCGACGGGATATTTGACGAAGCCCGGCGAGAAAAAGACCGCGGGGCCCTTGAATGTCGAATACACGAGGCGGATGGCTGCTTCGCCGCCGTTGGTGGCCATGACGTGGTCGCCCGGGACGCCGACGTAGTCGCCGAGCTTGTATTCGAGGGCCTTGATGTCGGGTTGGTAGAGGCCCGCCTTCGGGATGGCCAGCTTCAGCGCTTCCTGGATGTGGGGGCTCGGCGGATAGGGCATCTCGTTTGAGGCGAGCGAGGGGGCGAGGCCGGCAATCATCTCGGCGACGGGCGCGTCCCAGCGGACTTCTCCCTTCGCTCCGGGCACGTACTTGTAAGGATTCGATAGGACATGGGCGCGGATGAACGACGTCATCTCGCCGGGCGTCTTGTCGCTCTCCTGTGACCGTTCCATGGGGCGTCCCATGCGCTCTTGCATGGGATGCTCGGTTGACGTGCGGGGTATTCGTTTCTCAATCGACATCGGCCATCTCCTCCATGCACTGGTGTAATACAAGGGGGGCTTCAAGGATAAAAGGATGCCGGAGGGCGTCACCCGGTCCCCGCCGCGAGGAGCTCCCCATAGTCGAGCTTGTTCTCGTAGAGGGCCTTGCCGATGACGACGCCCCAGGCCCCCGTCGTCCGGATGGCGGCGAGGTCGGCCTTGCTTGAGATGCCCCCCGAGACGATGACCGGCTTGTCGGTGGCGGTGACGGCCGCCTCGACGGCGGCGAGGTCGATGCCCCCCATACGGCCCTCGACGTCCACGTTGGTGGCGAGGAACCCCCAGCAGAGGCTCTGGGTGCCCTTCATGAACTCGTCGACGGCCACCGTCGAGTCCTCCTGCCAGCCGTGCAGGACTATGCGTCCCGCCCGGAAGTCGGCAGCGAACATGACGCGCTCGACGCCGAAATCGGATTTGAGGTTTTCGAGACCCTCGACGTTCTTCTCGTGGTAGAAGAGGAGGGCCCAGGTCCCGAGGATGATGCGGTCGATGTCGGTGGCGAGGAGCTCGCGGGCGTAGTCCATGCTCCTGATGCCGCCGCCGACCTGGACGGGGACGTTCACTGCCGAGACGATGTCGAGGATGGCCTTCTTGTTGTTCTTCTCTCCCGAGCTTAGCGCGGCATCGAGGTCGATGACGTGCAGGAGCTCGGCGCCTTGGCCCTCCCACGACGTCGCGATGTCGACGGGGTCGCCGTAGTAGGAGGCCGTGGCGGGGTCGCCGCCGACGAGCTGGGCGCATTTTCCCTCATAGATGTCGATGGCGGGGATGATGTTCATGGTCGCTTATTGGTTGAAGAAGTCGGAGAAGACGCTCTCCCCCTCCGTGGTTTCCTCTCGGGTTTCCTCATCCCAGGAGTAGCCTTTCTCATCTCCCTGGGTTGGCGAATCCGTCCGGTCCTGATAGTATTCGAGCGACGAATGGGTGGTGTAGCTTCGTTGGGGTCCGCCGGCCTCGAGGGCGGCGAGCCGCTGGTTGATGCGCCGCAGGTTTCGGTCGATCTCCTTGAGGTAGGCGACAACGGCCTGGACGTCCTTTTTCGTGATATGGGCCTCGTCTGCGGGGTCGTCTTGGCGCAATTCGAGGGCCGTGGGGGTGAGTCCCGCGATGTCGCCTGCGACAAGGCGTTGGTGGAGGGCTTGGATGTTTCGGCCGGCCCCCTCGACGACGCAGGCGAGCTTGTTGGGGCGGATGGTGATGACCGAGCCCGCCAGGCCGTTGGCGGCGATGGCGTCCTGGATGGCGACGGTGTGGCTATCCTCGACGTCGCCCATCACGTAGAACTTTGCCGTAGCCGTCGTAATCCCTCCGCGAGGTCGGCGAGCGCCTCCGAGCTCTGGAGGACGCGGGCGCCGTCACGCATTCTGTTATAGGTCTCATCGGTTAAAAGAGCTACGAGGGATAGGTCGAGGTTCTTGCAGGCGGCAGCGAGCGCGTGATGGGAGTCGGCGTCGGGTTTGAGGTAGCAGGCTATGGTGTCGTACTCGTCCCGGTGCGCGGTGAGGTAGGCCTCGATGCGCTGCCGGGTGACCTCGCGGTAGCGTTCCCCTATCTCTGGCGTCTCGCGGCGCTCCTCCCAGTCGTAGTGGGCGAAGGGGTAGCGGGCCTCGAATTCCCGGGGTACGACGCCGGCGTTGCTGAGCATGACCTCGTGAACTTTTCCGCGCAATTCTTCTTCTTCGAGCACGCCGAGGATGGCTTGGTGCGTCTTCGAGCGCGAATAGGGTTTGGTGAATGTGCAGGGCAGGAAGAGGAGGGTTCTTTTCCCCGGCGGCGGCCGATACCATCTGGCGAGGTAGTCCTGCCAGACCTCGAAGTGTGGGTGGGTGAGGTAGGGCTCCCCGACGCCGGCGAGGGGTTCCTGCAGCTGTCTGGGGAACGTGGGCACGAACCGGAACGTCTCCTCATCGAGCAACACGTCCTCGTCATTTTTCCAGGGCGCGGTGAGCTCGCAGAACTCCTCGCGGCTGAGATAGCGCCATTCGCCCGAGAGCCACTGCCGCATGAGGGGTGTGGCGCCGTGGGGCAGCAGGTTGATGACGACGAGGTCGTCGGCGTGCCTTCGGGCGACGTCTATCGAGCCCCCCAGGCTTTCGGGGATGTCTGCGACGTAGGGTGGGTTGGCAAGCAGGTAGGCGCGCACGCGTCCGCCGGCCTCGTGGATGGCCTTCGCCGCGGACTCGAAGTCGGCGACGGTGAATCCCTTTTTCAATTTTTTCAGCACGGCGTCGTCGGCGACCTCCAATCCGATGGCGACGGCGTATTCGAAGCCATCGAAGTCGGCCAGTTTTTCAGCCGTGACGTGCTCGGGCCGGGATTCCACGATGACGCGTCTGACGCCCTTCTTTCGCAATGCAGAAAGCAGGTATCTCCTGGATTCTGCGGGGACCTGAGCTTCGTCGAGGAAGCTGCCCGAGCCGAACACCTTGACCGTGCGAGCGTCGGCGGGGGTCGTTTCGAGGAAGGAGTCGAACTGCTCTTTTAGGGATTCATGCGTCGGCGGGTTTCCAATGAGTTTGCCGTAGCCGCAGAACGCGCATCGTGCCCACGAGCAGCGTCCCGCCGAGAATATGAGTGTGGCGTCGCGGGCCATGGTGCGGGCGTCAGACGAGCTTCTCCTCTTCCTCGCGGATGCGGGCGAGCTCGGCTTTGATGCGGTCGACGGTCTCGCTCTTCTTCTCGGCGGCCTTGCGGGCCTTCTCGCTTATCAGTGCGAATTCGACGTCGCCGAAGAGGACGGGCTTCTTGATGTCGATGACGCCCTCGTCGCGGAGCTCCCGCGCCCAGGTCTTCACGACGGCAGAGGAGGCGCCGAGCGCCTTGACGGCGTCCTTGAATTTCACCTTCCTCTTCTTTTGGAGGAGGTCTGCGAGGTCCTGGGCGCTCTTACGCTCTCCTTTCTCCTCCCGTTCTTCTCGTTTTTCGGCCTTGTGGAATCGGGCCTTGGATGAGGAGTCCTTCCAGTGCTCGGGTTCGGGCGTACTGGCATCGATGCTGAGCTCCTTGTCGTCGGCGGATGTTCCCTCGCCAGCCGCCTTTGCAGGTGGTGTGTCCCCCTTTTCGAGGGATTGGGATTTTTCCCGTGAAGGCGCTTCTGATGGCGTTCTCCCTGCTTTTTTCCCACCCTTCGATGCCGGGGGTTTCTCCTCAGAGGGTGATTTCCCGGTATCGTCTTTCTGCGCGTCCTCCCCGCTTTTAGATGATGTGGCGGGGGGTGTTGGGGAGGTGGGGTGTTCCTTCTCCGGCTTTTCCTCTGACACCGGGTGGTCTGCCTGCTCTTTTCCCTTTTCTTGGGGGCGTTTCCCGTCTTCTGTTTCCTGTTCGGCAGCTGCTTTCTTTTCACTCCCGTCTTTCGTCGATAGTGCCTGGCGGTCTTCTTCAACACCTCTCTTTTGCGGCCCTGCTTCCTTTTCGTCTCTTGTCTCTTTGTCGTTGGTCGTGCTTTGCTTGGAAGAAGGCGCGTCAACCTCGCCTTTCTCAGGCCGGTGTCCTGCTTCTTTGGGCTCTTTTTTTGGTTGAGGCCCGTTTGGGGGCTCTTTTTTCGGCTTCTCCTGCTTCCCTCCTCCCAGCAGGTTCTTCAGAAATCCGCCGGCTCCTTTTTCCGGAGGTCCGTGGTCTTCTTTTTCGCGTTTCTCGTCGCCGGGCGCAGATACTTCCTCCTTGTCGGGGGGGGAGGGTGTTCCCTCCCGAGCGTCTTCCGGCGCCGTTGCTGGGACGCTCTCGCCTTCTCTACCCTGTTCTTCATTCGGGGCCCCGGGCTCGCGCACGAGCTCCTCCTTGTCGGGGATGGAGGGCAGCTCTTCCTTGGCCGTCCCCTCGAAGACGTCGGGGGGGGGTTCCTCGGGTTCGAGCTTCTCGCCGACGAGCTCTCCGAGGTCCTTTTCGATTGACCGCAGCTCGGCCATCCGTTTCTTGAAGGTGTCTTCGAGCTCGACGCGCCCCTCGTCGAGGTCGGCGACCTCCTTTTTGATTTTCTCCTCCTCTTCCTTGAGCTCCTTTCTGATGGCCAGGAGCTCTTCCTCCTTTTCTTGGATGTGCTTCTCCCATTCGGCGAGCTCGGCTTCGTGCTTCTTGAAGCCTTCCTCCTTTTGCTTCTCCTGTTCGGCGAGTGCCGCTTCCTGTTTTTTCCGCTCCTCTTCGAGGCGGCGGCGCTGCTCTTCCTCGCGCTTTTTGAGGTCCTCCTGCTTGCGCTTGAGGTCGGTTTCGAGCTGCCTTCGGCGCTGCTCGTCGGCTGCCTTTTTCTTCTCGAGGTCCTTTTCCTTTTGGGCTATCTGTTTTTCTTCGGCGTCGAGTTCGGCTTTCTTCTCCTCGTAGATCTTTTCGATGTGTTCTTCTTTTTCCGTGAGGTCTTCTTGCTCCTTGCCGAGCTCTGTGAGGTAGCCTTCGAGCTCTTGTTTGGCCTTGATGCGTTCGGCGCGTTCGGCTTCGAGCTCTTTTTTGAGCTCGGCGAGGTCTTCTCCCCCCTCTTCTCGCTTCTCGAGCTCTTCGAGCCTCTTTTCGACGTCGAGGCGTTTTTCATGCTCTTCGTCGAGGCGTTTTTGGAGGTCGGCGACGACCTTGTCCTCGGATAGTCCGCCGTCGGCGACGAGCTCCTTCTCGTGTTCTTCGAGGGACTTGACCTTCTCTTCTAGCTCGGTGAGGCGTTCGTGCTCTTTTTTCAGCTCGGCTTCCTTCTCCTGGAGCTCGGTCTTCTCCTTTTCGAGCTCTTCTGCGGCATTCTTGCGCTCCTCGCGCTCGGCGATGAGCTTCTCCTGGAGCTCTTGGAGGTCCTTCTGGTCGCCGATGCCCGCGCTTCGTATCTTCTCCTTGAGCTCCTCGATTTCTTTTTGGAGGGCCTGCATGCGCTCGTGCTCCTTTTTGACCTCGACGTCCTTGTCGACGACCTTGTCCTTCCACTTCTTGAGCTCCTCTTCGAGCTCCTCGCGCTTCTTTCGCTCGAATTCGAGCTCCTCCTCCTTGAGGTGGAGCTTTTCGGCGGCGAGGCTCTGGGCCGCGCCCGTGGATGCGCCCCCGCCCCGGGACGGAGCTGCCACCTTCTTCTTCATGGATTCGAGCTTGCGCATGAAGCTTCGAGTGGGGCTCAGGGTGGGGTTGCGGTCGTCGGGGTTGTCGATGTCGATGAGGCCTTTCTTGGCGAGCTGGCGGCTCCAGCTTCGCATGATGCCGAGCTCGACCCCGAGGATGTTGGCGGCGTCGGTGACGGTTATCTCGCCGACGCGGGCGATGAGCTTGAGAAGGTCTTTGGGTCCCGAGTCCCTGCCGTCACCGCTCCCAGAGAGGTGCTGGACATCCAGGGTCGGCGGGGGGCCGCGGGGGTTGGTGGGCATCGGGGACATCGTGGGTGGGTTTTCCGTCGGATTCGAGCGCCCAGCGGAGGGCGAAAATCGCTAATCCTATTAGAAGTATTGTTACTAAAAGCAGTGCGGCTAATAAAACCCCGGGGTTTCCGTTTGGGGGGTCTTCCATTGCATGCTTGATGGCGCGGCCTGTCGGTGCGGTGATGGCGTGTTCGGTCGGGGCTCCTTTTTCCGGCAGTGGGGCTGGGAGCGTTGCCCTATCGGGGAGGGGGGTCGTTGTCGGGGGTGTTTTTTCTTTTGAGTAGCTATCGTCGGCAAGGGTTCGGATCTCTTGGGTGTCCTCGAGATTCCCCTCTTCTGTCTTCAGTCTTGCCTTGAGGACATATTCTCCTGCCGCGGTGTCGGCATCGAGCATCCTCAACGCAACGGAAACATTCCTCCTCTCCCCTGTTGCCACCGACACGTTCACGGCGTTGGCATCCCACCGGCGTGACCACTTCCCTCCGTCGAATCCCTCAGAGAGCAACTGGTTCCCATCGTATATGTAGGCGTATAGTTTTCCCTCGATCGATTCATTTTCCGCCCGGATCCCAACGACGACTTCGAACTCTTCACCACGTGCGACGTCGCGGGGGGCCTCTAGGATGCGAAAAGACGGTTCCTCTTTTTCCTCTCGTTCGTTTTCTTCCCCTCCGCTCTCCTCTTCCTCGACATGCAGTCCTTTCACATCCCCCTCTCTCCCATCCTCCGCATCCTTGGGTCGCTCCTTTTCGATTTCGTCACCGCAGACGGTGATGGTGCGCTCGGAGCGTTCGCCGAGTCCTTCGGCGACGACGCGGATGGTGTGGTTGCCGGCTGGTCGCGTGTCCTTGAGCAACAAGGGTACTGTGAATTCGTTTCTCGTGTGCTTGGCGTCGATGTTGACTTTGAGCGTTGACGAGGCCTTGTCCTCCTGTTCGTCTTCGGCCCACACCCGCACTTGGTATTTGCGGGTGTCGCCGCGGTAGACGTCGAGCTTCACGGATACGGTGTCGCCCCATTCGTACGCTTTGTCTTGGTCGACTTCGAGGTCGAGGTCGGAGCGGGATGGGTGCCGCACGGCCCGCGGCCGCTCGCCCACGACGACGACGGGCTGCCAGGCGCTGAGGCTGCCTGCATCGATGCGGCATCCTGGTTCATCGATCTCAAAAACGAATCGATAGGCGTTGACGCCCGATTCAACTGGCGGCCGCATCGAACACGTAGTCCTCCTTTCCCCGTCGATGAAGGATACGCCGTCTTCTTCGTCGAGGAGTCCGCCGTAGAAGTCTTCGAGCCGGCATCGGTGGTGGAGGTTGTGGGGTGTTGTGGTGTTGGAGGAGACGTTGATGTGAAAGCCTTTTCCTTCGTAGACGACGGGGGTGTCAAGGATGGGGGTAATATTGCAGGATTCGTTGACGGCATGAAAGGATGCGGTGATGGCTTCCCGTGCCCGGTCGTTTCCTGTCTGCGTGTCCTTGCAGCTGATGCTTGCAAGGTGGGCGTGGATGTGGTGGGTTCCCTCGTCGTCTGCCGTCCACGAGCGAAGGCTCGACGCCTGCTCCTCCACGACGCCTGCCGCCGTCCAGTTGTAGGGTTTCTTGACGACGACACCGTCTTCGTCTTCCACCCAGTAGGAGACGTCGAGGCTCTCGGGGAGGCCGGTGCAGTCCGTACAGTTGACGGCAAGACTGAACCGCGCGGCTTCCCCGATGGCGAGGCCGGACTTTTCGGGGACTATGGCGACCTGCCAGTCGCACGCCAGCGTGGAGGTGTCGTGGATTGAGACGTTCTTTGCGGCCGCATCGTTTTCGGGGTTCGGGTCGTCGGACTCGTTTCCGTTCGTTATCCGTCCCTCGATGCGGTGTCTGCCTTCCGACGTCGGCGTCCACGACCCGGTCCCCGCCGTCTTCCAGGAGTTGACGCCTGTGATAGTGAAGGAATCGTTGACCGACGTGTTGGTGGCGAGATTCGTTAACGCGTAGTCGACGGCCACGGTGAGGTTCTCCCTCGCGCCCGTCTCGTGGTCGAGGTTGCGGATGGTGAACAGGTCTGTCACGGTGCTCCCCGCCGTCGCCTCGTCGGGGGCCGCCACCTCGAGTGCGAGGTCGTAGGCGCTCGTGGTGGGTGCGAGAAGGGCGATAATCAGGCACAAGCTCCATTTCATACAAAAATATAAATTAACTTAAAGTTTATAAATAGCATCCACCCCCAAAAATCCCCATCAAACGACCCTCTTATACCTTTCCCTCCCAATAGGGAACACCCATGGAAAAGAAAAAGCCACCCAATCACGCCGGCGCCCCGAAAAGCCAAAGATCCTCTCGGGAGAGGAACCGCGGCAGGCCCCGACAGACGGCAACCTCATCCGACCGCCCCTCAAGCAGGACGAACTCCTCCCCAGGCAAATCGACGCATCCCTTGCACGCCTCGGCCCCCAAAAGCAGGATTCTGAGACGTATCACCTCCTCCTCAACCCCGACGGCACCCTCAAGGACATAACCCACACCCTGCTCAAAGCCGACCGAAACATGGTCGGAGCATACCGATCGGTCGCCTACCACAAACCTCTCAAAAGAATGTATTGCATCTACCTGACCACAGACACTCCCTTCAAACCAGAAAAAGGCAGCAGCAAACGGCGACACGTCGAGACGCTCATGACGGCCACCGACCTCCTCGCCGAGAAACTCGACGCAAAAACCATCACGATGAAGACGTGGATGTGGGCCGCCTACCCCCGCCTCATGCAGCGATACGGCTACGAACCCGTCAATCGGCAAAGACACCAAACCCTGGTTGAACGCTACCAGCGCTACCGCGACGCCAACCGGCGAAAGACACCAGACGCCGATGGAAACGAAACGGCCCGCGCCCCGGACCGCACCCCCCTACGGATGGATAGAGACGAAACAGTATGACTCCTACAAAAAGACCATTAGAGAAACCCTTCCACCCTAACCCGTCTTATACCTGTGCTTCAGCACGGCTCGCATCTCCTCGGCCTTTCCCTTCCCGATGCCCTCGATGTCTCCTACTCTCCCCTCCTTTTTTTCAGATACTCTTCTCGTGTGAGGTTTATCTCCTTGAGTATCTGTCTGAGGAGGGTGGGGCTTATTTC
>CAYUFO010000001.1:27697-29903 GCA_964443985.1 uncultured archaeon
CCATGAAAGGGTATGCTGGTGTAGCGGCCATCGTCATGCAGATAGAACGCATGGCTTCCCTTCTGGCGGATTCTCTTGAAGCCAAGTTTGCTAATCAGTTTCTCTAAACGTTTTGGGGAGATCGGCGTAAGTCGACTCACCCGGAGACCTCAATCTGTTGGACACCGACGAATGTTGGCATCTGAAGGAGGCAGTCTCGCTGTACATCGAGGCAGAGTTCTATGACCTCTCGCATGTTGGCCATCAACTCATCGATTGTCTTCCCCTGGCTGTGACAGGCCGGAAGATCGGGCACATCCCCCACAAACAAACCAGTGTCCTCGTCTTTTTCGATGATGACTGTGAAGTTGTATTTTTTCATGGATACCCCCCTATTCAACAGGTGGTAGTACATTCTTTTTCACCATTTAAAACAAATCATTAACACACCTTCATGTATACCTGTGCTTCAGCACGGCTCGCATCTCCTCGGCCTTGCCTTTCCCGATGCCTTCGACCTCCTGGAGCTCCCTGGCGGATGCCGTCATGACGCGCTCGACGGTGCCGAAGTGCTCAAGAAGGCGGCGGGCGAGGACCGCCGACACCTTCGGCAAACCCTCGACGAGGAAGCGCTGGCGGTCGGCGAGGCCCAACGGCGTGCGCTCGCCGCGGATGGCGACGAGCCGCTCCTCCTCGAGCTGCTCGCGTTTTGCGATGGCGTAGACGATCTCGGCGGTGTCGGCCTCGTCGCGGCTGGGGACGAGGTGGATGCCGAGGTCGATGGAAAGGGCGCAAAGCGCCCCGCGGATGGCGTTGGGGTGGATGCCCCGCTGCGTGTAGAGGTCGTCTCGTCCCTCGAGGACGAGGACGGGGATATCGTACGTGCGCCTGAGCTCGGCGGCCTGGGTCATCAAGCGCTTGTCGATGAGCGATGCGAGGAAGTCGGTGACGGTCTTGCGCTCGATGCCCACGCGGTCGCTTGCGATGAAGTCGCCGACGGGAAGCCGGCGAAGCTCGATGCGCGCCTTGTCCTTGAGGGTCTTGAGGATGGTGCTGTTGCGCTCGCGGACGTCGACGACGACCGAGACGTCCGGTGCGACTTCCTCGAGCCGCCCGTATTCTGCGAGCTTCTTTTGCCCCCGGTCCTCGACGATGCTGTCGGAAAGCCCCTCGACGATCTTGCCCATTTTTCGTTCCTTGTGGACGGCCGACCAGTAGTAGCCCTCGTCGCGCGTCCCCTTAGCCATCAACACGACGACCTCGCCTGCGGCCTGGCGGCCCGTCCTCCCCCGCCGCTGGATGGTCCTGATCTCGCTGGGCACCGGCTCGTAGAAGACGACGAGGTCGACGGCGGGGATGTCGAGGCCCTCCTCTGCGACGGAGGTGGCGACGAGGGCGGTGTAGGCGCCCTCCCTGAACCGGTCGAGGATGTCTATCTGCTTTTTTTGCGTCATGCCCCGTTTGCCGCCTCGGGCGCCCTGGCCGATGAATTCGTGGGCGAGGACGTCGGCTTCGTTGAGGCGGCTGATGATCTTGTCGACCGAGTCGCGGTATTGCGTGAAGATGAGGACCTTCTTACCGGCGTATGGCTTGACGAGGCCGACGACGTGGTCGAGCTTGGGGTGGTCGACGCCCATTGAGTGGAGGTCGGCGACGAGCTTTTTGATGCGCTGCATGCGGGGGTCGGCCGACAATCGCCTGACAACCTTGGACTGCTGGCGGCTCATGCGCTTGAAGTACTCGTGGAGCGCGGCGATGCCCTGGGTCTCCAGGAGCTCGAGGCCGTGGTTGAGCTTGATGACGCCGGCGACGAGAGATGCGGCGAGGTAGCCGTCGCCGCCGTCCTGGATGTCGGCACGGATTTCGCCTTGGAGGGCGAGGAGCTTTCGCTTGTTGAGCTTCCCGAGGGCAGCGGAATCGACGTAGCCTGCCGATTTCAGGTTTCTGAGCTCGCTTTTGAGGACGTCTTCGAGCAGCGATTTGACCTTCCTGAATTCGGCTGGGAGTTCGACTCTCACCCAGCGGATGCGGGTGTCTTGGACGTAGGGCTTGACGTCGCGGTCCCGGTCGGTCTTGGCCTCGATGCGGGTGACGCCGAGGTTGGCGCAGACCTCCTTGACCTTGGCTTCGTCGGCGGAGGGCGAGGCGGTGAGGGCGAGGACGTGTGGGTGTTTCGCCTGTTTATGGTAGCGTTCGGCGATGGCGACGTAGCTGTAGTCGCCGGTGG
>CAYUFO010000002.1:0-10780 GCA_964443985.1 uncultured archaeon
CCCGAAGTCAAGGCCGAGGGAGAACGCCTCGTCAAAAAACTCAACCGCGTGGGCCTCATGGAATCCGACAAGGTCGAAGACATCCTGTCGTTGACCGTCGAGACGCTCCTCGAGCGCCGGCTGCAGACTATCGTCTACCGCAACGGCCTTTCGGCGACACCCCGACAGGCCCGGCAGTTCGTCGTCCACGGGCACGTCCTCTTCGGCGACCAGATAGTCACCATCCCCCGCTACCTCATCCCTAGGGGACAGGAATCCAAGGTGTCCCTCGTCAAAGACATCCCCATCGACCATGGAAAACGAGCAGTCAAGCCCCCAGAGCCAGCCGAGTGACGAAGACGTCGCGAAGGCAGGCGAAGACGCCACGTCAGACAAAAAGATGAGCGACAAGGCTGAAGCCAAGGAAAAGACGGGAACGGCGGCCAAAGCCAAGAAACCCGCCCCGAAAAAGCGGGAGGCTAAAAAGACACCGCCCGCCAAGGAGCCCGGGGACTCCCAAGACGAAGAAACAGGCACTGGCCAGAAGAAGCAGGAAAAAAAGGGATCAGCCAAGCCTGCTAAAAAGGAATCGGGGGAATCCACGGCAAAGGCTGCGGAAGAAAAAGCGCCAGAAGAAAAGCCACAAGAGGAAACACCCACGCCCGCAAGAAAGAAGGAGGGGATGTGGGGCGTCCTCCACATCTACTCGTCGAAGAACAACAGCATACTCCACGTCACCGACGTCACCGGCGCCGAGACCATCAGCATCAAGTCGGGCGGCATGATCGTGCGAAGCCAGCGCGAAGAGTCCTCGCCCTACGCCGCCATGCAGGCGGCCCTCCAGATAGCAAGCGAGATAAAGGACAAGGGCATCATCGGCCTGCACATCAGGGTCAGGGCGCCAGGCGGCCACAACGGTCCCAGGTACCCTGGCAAGGGCGCGCAGGCGGCCATCCGCGCCATCAGCCGCGCAGGCATACAGATAGGCCGCATCGAAGACGTCACCCCGTTGCCCCACGACGGCTGCCGGGGCAAGGGCGGCAAACGAGGCCGGAGGGTATGAGATGAAGGCGAAACTCCTCGAGAAGAACGACCGGAAGGTCAGCGTGAACGTCACGGGAGCCGACGGGCGCATCCTCAACGCGCTCCGGCGCATCGTCATCGCCAAGGTCCCCACCATGGCTATCGAAACGGTCACCATCGACGACAACAACAGCGTCCTCCACGACCAGTTCCTCGCCCACCGGCTCGCCCTCATCCCGCTTTCCACGCCCGCGAAGGGCTACACGCGCCCCAGGGAATGCAGCTGCGAGGGAGAGGGCTGCCCCAAGTGCACCGTCGACCTCACCCTCGACGTCAAGGGTCCGGGGCCCGTGCACGCACGCGAGTTCACCTCGGCAGATAAGAACGTCACCCCCGTCTACGAGACGACCCTCATAGCCAAGCTCGCCGAAAAGCACCGCATCAAGCTCACCGCCCACGCCGTCCTCGGCCAGGGCGAAGACCACATCAAATGGCAGGCAGGGCTTGCAGGCTACCACGAGAACAAGGACGGGAGCCACGACCTCTTCATCGAGTCGTTCGGCCAGCTCCCCCTCGAAGAGCTCACCAAGCAGGCGTTCGCCTACTTCGACGACGAAATCAAGGAATTCAAAAAACAATTCAAATAAAGCGACATACGCCTTAGCGGGGGCGCTACAAAAAATCCTCCCCGGATTTTTTGGCGCCCAGCAAATTTCGAAGAAATATGCGGGGGTGCCTGAGTCTGGTCAAAGGGGCACGGTTGAGGGCCGTGTGGCGTAGGCCTGCGCGGGTTCGAAGCCCGTCCCCCGCATCACCCTCAAAAAAAAATACAAAAAGGGAACGCGCAAATGCCGCAGTCAGTCCGATACAAGCATCCGGGACGGTTGACCGTCATCGCCGAGCTCAGGAAGGCAGCCAAGCAGAACGAGGCTCCCATCTGGGCGTCGATAGCCAAGGCCCTTGACTCGTCGCGGCGAAGCAGGCGGGAGGTCAACCTCCACCGCATCAACCGCCACACACAACAGGACGACATCGCCGTCGTCCCCGGGAAGGTGTTGGGTGACGGGTTCCTCGACCACAAGGTCGACATCGCCGCCTGGCAGTTCACCCTCGGCGCCAAAAAGAAGATCGAGAGCGCCGGCGGCAAAGCCCTCACCATATCAGAGCTCATCAAGCAGAACCCGACCGGCTCCAAACTGCGCTACATAGGATGACCAAGATAATCAACGCCGAAGACCAGATCCTCGGAAGGATGTGCGCGTACGCCGCCAAGAAGGCGCTCCTCGGCGAGGAGACCATCATCGTCAACGCCGAGAAGGCCATCATCACGGGCACCAAGGGCGCCATCCTCGACAAGTACCAAGAGCGCTACGCCATCCAAAACAAGGGCAACTACCGCGCCGGCCCCTTCCACCAGCGCCGCCCCGACCGCTTCGTGCGCAAAGCCATCCGCGGCATGCTCCCCTACAAGAAGGGCCGGGGACGCGAGGCCTACAAGCGCGTCCAGGTCTACATCGGCGTCCCCACCGCCGACATCGAGGCCGCCCACAACGTCAAGGTCACCGAAAAGGAACTGAAGACCAAGGAATTCAGCCACCACGTCGACCAATACATGTACGTCGGCGACGTCTGTAAATCGCTCGGAGGAAAGTGGTAAATGGCAGCAAAGAACGCACCCAAAGTCGTCAACTCGTCGGGCAAGCGCAAGACCGCCATCGCGCGCGCCACCATCAAGGAGGGCAGCGGCCTCGTCCGCATCAACGCCGAGAGCCTCGCCGTCTATCAGCCCGAGGCAGCAAAGCTGCGCGTCGAACAGGCGCTCGCGCTCGCAGAAGACTACGTCGATTTGTCGAAGCTCGCCATCTGCGTCAGCGTCAATGGCGGCGGCGTCATGGGGCAGGCGGACGCGGTGAGCTCGGCCATCGCCCGCGGGCTCCTCGCATGGAGCGGGAGCGACGACCTCCTTGAACGATACCACGGCTACGACCGCACCATCGTGGCGGGCGACTACCGGCAAACCGAGGTCCACAAACCCGGACAGTCGAGCAAGGGCCCCCGCCACAAGCGCCAGAAATCCTACCGATAAAAAAAAATGATAATCCCCATACGATGTTTCAGCTGCGGGAAACCCCTCTCCCATGACTGGGAGCAGTACCATGAGCGCGTCACGGGGGGCGACTCGCCCAAGGACGTCCTCGACAGCCTCGGCCACGAACGCTACTGCTGCCGGAGGATGTTTTTAGCCCACAGCGAAATCGTCGACGAAGTCATGCTCTATAAACGGTTTTAGACACGATGGACGACTACACCCGCTATGAACGGGCCAGAATCATCGGGGCCCGGGCGCTGCAGCTGCGCATGGGCGCGCCGACCCTCATCCGGGGCCACGAGGAGGTCTCGCGGCCCATCGACATCGCCAGACTCGAGCTTGAGGAGGGGATCCTCCCCATCACGGTAAAACGACCATGACCGACGAAAAAGCACCATCCCCGGCCGAAGAAGAGGACACCAAGGAGGCAGCTACGGCACCAGCCGATGCGGCTCCGGAAACGGGCTTGCTCGTCAGCCTCGACGACTACCTCTCCAACGGCATCCACGTCGGCCTCAAGTACCGGACCAAGGACATGATGCCCTTCATCTACAAGGTCCGCCCCGACCGCCTGTGCGTCTTCGACGTCCAAAAGATCGATGAACGCTTGCAGGTCGCCGCAGAGCTAATCGCCCGCTATGACCCCCAGGACGTGCTCGTCGTCTCCAACCGCGTCTACGGGCGCACGCCCATCAAGAAGTTCGCCGAATACACGGGCGTCAACGCGTTGACGAAGCGGATGGTGTCGGGGATGCTCACCAATCCCAGGATCGAGGATTACCTGGAGCCAAAGCTCCTTGTCGTCACCGACCCGACCGCCGACCAGCAGGCCATCGGCGAGGCGACGAAGGCGGGGATTCCCGTGCTCGCCGTCTGCGACACCAACACCCGCATCAAGAACATCGACGTCGTGGTGCCTGCCAACAACAAGGGGAAGAACGCTCTCGGCCTCATCTACTGGATCCTCGCCCGCGAGGTCCGAAAGCGCCGGGGTGTCGGCGGATTCGACGCGCCGCTCGACGAATTCATCAGCAAGGCGGAGCCGCAACCGTATATCCTCAGCCAGCAGGAGGCGCAGCGGGCCAAGCGCGCCAAGAAGCGGCGCCGTGGCCGGCGATAGAAGGTTTTTTCTAGAGTGGTTTCCTGAAGTCTTTGCCTGCGTAGCGTGCACCGCTGCCGAGGGCTTCCTCGATTCTCAGAAGCTGGTTGTATTTGGCGCTGCGCTCGCTTCGCGCGGGGGCGCCGAACTTGGACTGCCCCGCGTCTAAGCCGACGACGAGGTCTGCGATGAAGCTGTCTTCGGTTTCGCCTGAGCGGTGGCTGACGGTGACGCCCCAGCCGGATTCGTAGCTGAGCGTTGCCGCGGCGATGGATTCCGTGACGGTTCCTATCTGGTTGACCTTGAGTAGGAGCGCGTTGGCGGCGTTCTCCTCGATGGCCTTCTGGATGCGCTCGACGTTGGTGACGAGGAGGTCGTCTCCCATGATCTGGAGTTTGCCGCCAAGCTTTGAGACGAGCTCGCTCCACCCCTCCCAGTCGTCTTCGGCCATGCCGTCCTCGATGCTGACGATGGGATAGGTGTCTGCGAGGTCGGCCCAGAAGTCGACCATGTCGCCCGGCGAATACGTGGAGTCGCCTATCTGGTAGTGGTCTCCGTGGAAGAACTCGCTTGACGCGGGGTCGAGGGCGAGGGCTATTTCATTGCCGTATCCGGCCTGTTCGGCGGCGGCGAGCATGAGGTCAAGTCGCTCCTGGGTGGTGTTGATGGGGGGGACGAAGCCGCCTTCGTCGCCGAGCTGCGTTGCGAGGGCTCCGAACTTTTCTTTCAGCATCTTCTTGAGTGTATGGTAGGATTCTGCGCCCATGCGCAGTCCCTCGGAGAACGATGACGCTCCAACGGGCATGAGCATGTGCTCCTGGACGTCGTTTTCCATGCCGGCGTGCTTGCCGCCGTTTAAGACGTTGAGCTGGGGGACGGGAAGCGTCACGCCCTTGCGTCCGGCGAGGTCGGCGAGGTAGGCGTACAGGGGCGCGTCGGTGAGGGCGGCGGCCGCCTTGGCTGCGGCCATCGACAGGGGGAGGATGGCGTTGGCGCCAAGTGCGTTCTTTGTCGGCGTCCCGTCGGCGTCGAGCATGATCTGGTCGAGGCCCTCCTGGTCGCAGACATCATGACCTATAAGCTTCGGGGCTAAGACCCTGTTGGCGTTCTCGACGGCCTTTCTGACGCCCTTGCCGCCGTAGCGGTCGTCCTTGTCTCGGAGCTCGAGGGCCTCGTGGACGCCGGTGCTCGCGCCCGAGGGCACCATGGCGCGAAAGACGCGGCCTGCCACAGCGAGATCGGCTTCGACGGTTGGGTTTCCCCGCGAGTCGAGGACTTCGCGGGCGCGGACGGCGGAAATCGTGAAATCGGTCATCTGGTCACCTCATACATCGTATTTGTGGGCATACGACGGGTATTTATTGAGTGATACGGTATTTATTAACGGCCCCACACAGGGTCACCCACGCCGAGACATGACAACATGCTTTGATCCGTGACGCTGGGGGTTACGTTGGGGCCACACCCACCTTCCTTCCCACTGTGCTGTTCGGTGGTTTTTATGGCCTTGCGAGATAGTGTGTAACCGTGGACGCCAGACTCAAAAGCCTTCTCTTGGCCGCCGTCATCGCGGCGGCCGCCTTCTACGGCTATTGGTGGTGGCAGGGTGACCGGGGTGAGGAGCCGCTGCGCTTCGAGAACCTGTCCAGCGACGAATTCTTCGACGTCTACGCCAGGGTAGAGCCCCCGGCCACGAAGTGCATAAAAGAGTACTCGGGCATGCTTCGCGCCTGGGATGAACGCGTCGCGGGAGGCGTGAACCTGAGAGACTGCCGGCAGTTACGCGCTACGCATGCGAACATCATGAATGTCTCAGATCCGTGTGTGACTGCCTTTGCCAACATGGAACGGCTCTTTGAATCCAATCGGATGCGCTTTGAGTCGAATCGCACCCTGTGGGAATCCTATACTGACATACATCGGTTGCAAAAGGACCTGCAGTCCTTCCCCTCGAAGGCGAATCGCATCATGGAGATGTGTCGATGACCGTCTCCTGGTAGTCCGGATACGTTGCGGGGCGCCGTCTACGTGCGAGCAGCACGGTCACGATAAACAGGAAGGAGAGGACCACGAACCGCAGCAGAAAGGAGGCGAACGAATCGACGTCCTGACGTGGTGTCGTCGGGGGCGTCGCTCGTGCTTGGCGGGTTCTGACGGCCGCACCGGTGACGGCGGGATAGGCATAGTCCTCGTTCAGGCCCGTGGCAGGAGATGCCTCGATGCTGGTCGAGGTGGTGGGGACGCTCGTCGTCGGCGCTGGCGTGGGGCGGGTGTCTCGAGCCTGTGCCGGGGCATCCTCGCCGACCAGGAAGGCGGCTCGATAGGGGTCGAAGCCCGAACGATAGATACGGAACTCGTGAGGTGCGGACGTCTTTGGAGAATATGAAGCGACCCCCCGCCCGTCGGTGCGGACGAGGGGGGATGGGTTTTGGTGCCCCCGTGGGTGGGAGCGGATGACTATGCGGGCACCCTCTACGGGTGCCAGGGTCTCGCGTTCGCGGACCGTGAAGGTGACCGTCTCGTTGACGCGTGGAACCTCGGGGCCGACATAGACTGCGAACGACTTTTTTGGGGGTGCGAGGCCATCGTCGGGGCAGACCTGTCGGAAGGGGAGATACGTCGGCGTCGCGTTTTCCGCGCCGAAGGCGAGGCCGATGACGTCGCCCTCCCGGGGGCAGTAGCGCTGGTTATGGGTCGAGTCGCCGCGCTCCCAGCAGACGCCCTTGACGTCGACTGCGACGGGGAGGGGGCGCCATGCCGTGTCGTTTTCCTCGGCGTAGGATATCCGCCAGCCGCCGGCAGCGCACTCGCAGACGGTCCTCGGGCAGCCGATGTCGTGCAGGCCGCACAGGTCGACGCCCATGAGGCCTGGGGGATACGACCACGTCGGGGCGAGGCCCGTGCGTTCGAGTATGTCTTTGAGGTCCTCGTCTGCGGGGACGTCCAGGCAGCCGGTGTAGTGGAAACCGTCGGGGAAGTATGCGACAAGGCCGATGGATACGTCGGCTGCGACGGGCTGGCACAGGAGGAAAATGAGCGCGAGAGGGAGTGCGGGGTTGGCCTGCATGGCAGGCTATACGAGGAGCCCGTAGTTATTAACTGTGTCGGCCCCCCCAGAGGTGAGGCGGCGGGTCATGGTGCCCGTGCGCTTGGCCTCCAATCGATAGCGTTTGGGGTCGTTGCGTACGGCATCGTCTGCGACGAGCCCTTCGATGTCGTAGGTCGTCGCCAGGGAGGCCTCGGTGGCGTCTTGGCTTTCGAGGTCGAAGTAGACGCTTTCCAGGACGTCGCCGAGCCTTTCGGCTGGAAGCGTCGCGACGCACGTCTTCGGGTCGGGTTCTGAGCCGGGCTTGGGAAGCGATTTCTTGCATTTGATGGCAAAGGGGCTTTTCCCGGTCGCCTTGACGTCGACGAGGAAGATGGCGTCGGGAAGCGCCTCGTAGAGGGTTTTGAGCCGTTGTCCGGGTAGCGTCTCCTTGACGGTGATGGTGCGCATCTCTCCTTTTTTCTTGGATTTCTTGGGGTCGATGCCGGCCGCCGATAGTTCGTCGGCCACGTCGCGGCGAACGAATATCTTGCCTGACACAGAATACTCGTAGGCAGGGTCAACAAGCAGGAGGCCGTAGAGCGTGGCGTAGTCGACGGTGCCCGATACCTTCAGCTTATCGCCCGTCTTCTTGAGGGTCGCCCGGGGTCCGGGAAAGGAGCCCCGCCCGTAGCGGGTGAACCGTTCGTGCGCCCATTTGGGGGGATGGCCTTCGGCCAGTGCTCGCAGGAAATGCATGGCCTTATATTTTAGGGTGGGGCTTTAAATAGATTTTTCATAATCCACGATGGCGGGAGAAGCGTTGATATCATTGGAGAGCACCTCGATGCAGATGTATGGCCTCGTGTTCCTGCTGGGCTCGCTGACGGTGGCGACGCTCTCCGATGTCAGGCGCATGGCCGCCCAGCAGGACTTCGCCGAGGTGTGGGCGGTCGTCGCCGTCACGGCGTTCGTCTATGACGGCGTCCGCGTGGCGTTCGGCGAGTGGGCGGCAGGGCCGTATGCCGCGAAGTGGCTGCTCATCCTCGCGATAGCAGCGGCGCTCCAGGCGCGGTGGCTCCCCTTCCTGCGGGTGTCGGCGATGGATGTCGCCGCTATCGTCGCGGTGTCGGCCATGCTTCCGTGGGCGCTCGTCGTCGCCTATCTGGGCCTCGTGGTCGTGGGTGGGGTCGTGGCCAAGCCGATGCTCGTCCGCTTCGGGAGCAGGCAGGCGTATCCTTTCCTGCCGGTCGTGTCGGCGGCATCGGTTGCCATAGCAGTGGTCGTCTTTGCCCAAGAAGCGGGCATCCAGGCCATACGGTTCACGATATAGGGTGTCGACATGCAACGAGAGGAGGAGAGCGGATTCGGGTGGCTGGCGGTCGGCGGGGGGCTGCTCGTGGTTGCCGCGGGCGTCCTCGTCGTCGTGGCAGCGGTGCTTGGCGTCGCTGCCTACGTCGTTTTCGTTGACGGGGGGGACGAGGGGGCAGTGAGTGTGTCGACGGTGCCCGCGACGTCGAGCGTTCCCGCTTCGACGACCACGACCTCATCTTCGTCGACGTCGACGCTCGCGGTGTCGACGACGCTCGCGGCCACGACGTCCGTTGAGCAGTCCTTCACGTCGTCAACGACGCTCGGCGAGATAGCCTGCCATTCCACGGACGACTGCCCTGAAGGCGGCGTCTCCTATGACTGCGTCGACGGCAACGTCGAGCGGACGAGCCGCATCTTCTACTGCACCGAGCCCGGGACGCCTGAAAGCGAGTGCAAGTCCAGACAATATGTGGGTCTCGAGGATTACTGCCAGGATTATGAGGTCTGCATTCCCGGACGCTCGACGTGCCGGCCAGAGTCTGAGGCTAGTTGACAGGCCCCTTGATTTCTCCCGTGGCGGTTCGGGTCGTCGACTGCCCGCCGATGTGGGCGTTGTAGGTTATCTCGACGGTAATCTTGATGGTGTCCTCGCGGCTTGAGCCGACGGCGCATCCCTCGGCCCAGATGCCGAAGTGCTCGCCCTTGGGGATTGTGACGGAGGTCCCCCACTCCATGGGCTGGTTGAAGTCTTCGTAGCGCACCCAGTTGTTGATGCAGCCGCCGCCGGGGAACGTCGTGGTGACGCCCGTTATCTCGATGTTGGTGCCGAGGGTGTTGAGGAACGGCGCCTCGAACTCGTAGGCGTTGCCCGTGTAGGAGATGTCTGCGGCGTTGAGCTGGGGCTTGATGGGGGCGAACCCCCGCATGGCGTAGACCTCGCCGCTCATGTCGAAGAAGCCGAGGTCCCAGAGGACGACGCCCACCATCATGACGACGAGGATGGCCCAGCCATAGGTGAGCAGGAATTCCATGGCGGCCTGGCCGCGACACCGGGGGAAAGGTTTCATTTCTTCTCGAAGGCCGCGCGGATGGCGGCTGTGGATTTATGCAGGATGTAGCAGGACAACAGGAGGGCGAAGAAGCCGATGGCGAGCGTCACGTGGCGGACGGTGTCCGAGAGCTGGCCGAGGAGGGCGACCGTCACCGACACGATGACGAGGACGAGGGCGGGCGTCAGTTGCTCGAATGCTTCGAGGGCGGCGAGCATGCGCTCCTGGTGCTCGGCCACGTCGTCGAGTTTCTCCTTGATCTCCTTGAGTTTCTCCTCCTGGGTCATGGTATTGGGCCTCGGTTATTTCTTCTTCGTCTTCACTTGAGCCGGTTTCTTCTTGCCTGGAGCCTTGGAGGGACTGCCCCGCCGCTTGCCGGTCTTGGCCCACATCCGCTTGTAGAGCGTCACCGGCGAGATGAAGCTGTCCATGATCTCGAAGGTCTCGGTGAAGTAGCTCGAATAGAAGTTGATGAGCTGGTGGGCGGTGAGCCGTTCCGTGACGATGCCAGACGCGGAGAGGGCGTTCATGATCTTTTCGCAGCGCTCGTCGAGGCTCTTGAGGGTGGCGCGGTCGCTGCCCCCCTTGTCGACGGGGACGACGAGGTAGAAAAGGCGGTCGCGGATGCGGTTGGCTTGGATGTGGGCGCGCATGTATTCGGCGAAGTGCTCGTAGTAGGCCATCGCCATCTTGTCGTCGCGTTTGTGGATGCGTTTTTTGAGTTGGGCGAGGTAGTCTTCGAGGTCAAGGTTCGTGGAGCGCATCACGATTTGGAAAGGGAAGGTGATGCCGTTGAGGAGTTCGAGGAACCCGTAGACGACGGTGTCCTTGTCCTCCTCTTCGAGGACGGTGAAGTTGAGGGGCTTGACCTTGACGAGGGCGAGCACCTTGCCGTTCTTGAGGAAGACGGCGTCGGCGCGGATGGACTTTATCTCCATCATCTGCTTGACAGCGGGGCTCATCCACTTTTGCTTTTTGCCGCCGAAAAAAGGGAGGTCCATCGCAGTAAGCTATTGGCGGCGGGGGATTAAAAGAATGCGTTGCCGGGTGCTAGAGCTCCTTGAGGCCGAGCGTGTCGTCGCCGGCTTTCGGGGCGTCTCCCGCCGTGATGCTTGCTCCTCCGGGCTTGAGCCGGCAGCCGATGCGCTGGTCAAAGCAGATGCAGGAGCTGTCGCAGATGCGATTTCCGTCGAGGTGGCAGC
>CAYUFO010000002.1:10880-24902 GCA_964443985.1 uncultured archaeon
TGGTCAAAGCAGATGCAGGAGCTGTCGCAGATGCGATTTCCGTCGAGGTGGCAGCGGACGGGCATGGGGATGGCCTGTAAGGGTTGTGGGTAAAAAATGAGCGTTCATCAATAAAAGAGCGGATGCCACGCCCTTTGGGGCAATATAAATAGGACGACGACCGTGATACATACACGAATTCATACGGGTGAACGATGCAGAAGGGAGGGATTACGCCCGGGGGGAAGTTCCGCCAGCGCATACTGGGACAGGCTGCGCGCGACCATGAACCAGAGCTCAAAGACATCGATAGGCGACGGTATCTATTGCGCAACATCGTCGAGGAGAAGGGGCCCGTCGCCTTCCTCTTCAGCGGCCTTGCGGGGTCGGGCAAGTCGCACGTCATCAACTGGCTGCAGGACAACCCGGACAAGGACATCGGCCCCACGACGTTCGCCGAGCGCTGGATGCCCCGCACCTGGCGGACCGGCGACGCCCCCGTCGACAAACCATGGATACACGCGGGAAGCAGCATCGGTGAAAAGACATCACCTACCCTCCAGCATCCTGCTATTGCGCGGGTGAAAGATTTAGGAGGCTCATTGCTGCCTGCAGAGGACCGTACCGGCCCCGACCAAATCGCCGCTGCCTACAGAAAATACAAGGGCTACTACGGCTTCCCCCTCAAGTCGTTGTGGAAGAACCTCCGCCAGGGCAACAACGTCGCCCTCATCGTCGGAGACCTCGGCAAGATAGCCCCCTTCCACGACGCCGTCCACAACAATTTTCCCCTCATCCCCACCGTCAACGTCCGCCTCGACGTCCCCATCGCCGTCCTCGAGCAACGACTCTCAAAGCGCGAGGAAGCCCACCCCGGCGAAGTCGAGGAGCGAGTGTCGGCGAACATGGGCATGGGCAGCTACGAGATACCCCAGGCCAAGGCGGTGCGCAACCTCATCGGCCTGCTCACGCTCCTGAACATCGCCCCCGAGGAGATCGAGGAGGCGGGCCTGCAGCCAGGCAACGTCAACCCCCTCGACGAAAAATCATTCAAGAAATACGCACGCGAATGGGCAAAGCAGGCTCGCGCCGAATCGAGCTACCTCGCCGGCGACATCCTCGCCCCCCGAAGGCTCGACTACAAGCACGGCTTCATCCCCGACGAGGTCGTCGACGTCCTCGCAAACCAGGTAACGCCCGCCGCTGAAAGGGAAAACGCCCGCATCGTACTCAAAGGCGGTATCGCCGCCGCCCTCTACGGCGCCCGCAGGCCCGCGTCGCTCGACATCGACTGGGCCGTTCGCGAAGGCCGACTAGACCAGCACCGACGCATCATGAAGAGGCTCGGGGTCGAAGGAGACTACGAGACCCACTGGCAGAAGGCCACTTTCCACTCCGACAAGATCAGCGGAAAAACGCAGACCGGCTACGACGTCGACGTCTCCCTCGACGCCATCGCGACCAGCCGTGTGCAGCCCCACGAAAACGGATTCTGCTACGAATTCCCCCTCGACGGCTTTCTTGAATTCCACCGCCGCGACGTCCTCCTTCCCAAAGGCAGGCGCGCCCACATCGTCCCCCCCGAGATGCTCCTCGTCGAGAAGCTCGTCGCCGGCCGCGGCCGCGACCTCGGAAAATTCGACCTCCTCGACAGCCTCGGCATCCTCACCCAGCAGCCCATCTCGCTGCCCATCGTCCAGCGCCTCATCGACCAGCAGCAATACGACCCAAAAGTCGACCGCGACATCAGGGACACGAGCCTCGACTACCTGCGCGACCGCGACCCCGAAGACCTCCACGACACCCTCGTCAAGATCAACCGCTTCATCAAGGGCGACGGCGACATCACCAAGGCCGTCCCGAAATCGAGGCCCCTCATCACCGACGAATCCATCGTGAAAAAATTCCCCACCCTCGACCGGCTCGCAAAGCAGCTGCACGACAGAGACATCCACGACCCCCGCATCATCGACATCTTCATCCGCAAGCTCGCCCACCGGGCCGGCGAAAACGAAAAGCTCGACATGAGCCAAGTGGAGAAAGGCAAAAAGGACGCCTCCATGGTGAGCCCAAACTTCATCAAGCGACTATCCATGATCGACCGCATGGTGAGCTCCCTTGAGAAGATGGAGACCTCCGTCGTCCGCGAGCTCGGCACCCACAACGAAATCGAGCACTACGGCGGCGAGGACGCCACGAAAGCCCAGATAGACGGCCTGCGCACCTTCCTCTACTACTACACGGACTACCAGCTCGGACGCGATGACGTCTACGTGCGCCGGAGCAAGGACTGGGCCAACCGCCCCGAATCACAGGAATTCTTCGCCGACCTCGACGCGCAGCGGGACCGGCTCACCAAGCTCACGCGCAACAACCACTGAATACCGTGCCGCCATGACGCCGCCATCATTGACGTTCCTCGGAACGGGTGAAGCCTTTGACCCCGAACTGCAGAACACGTCCCTGCTCTACGAGGGCGCCGCGACCATCCTCTTCGACTGCGGGTTCTCGACGCCGCAGCTGCTGTGGCAGAAGAACATCGACGGCGACTTCCTCGACGCCATCTACGTGAGCCACCTGCACGCAGACCACGTCTTCGGGTTGCCCGCCCTCTTCATGCGCATGCAGCGAGCGGGCCGCACCCGTGAGCTCGTCCTCGCAGGCCCCCCGGGCCTCAAAGGCTACATCGAGGGACTCGCCGCCTACGCCTATCCTCCGGGGCTCCCCCGGTTCGGCTTTCCCATCGAGTGGATGACGCCCGAGACGGGGACGCCCGCATCCTGCTGCGGCGTCCGCCTCGACGTCGCCGCCTCAGAGCACGGCAACATCGCCAACCTCGCAGTCAGAGTCACCGAAGACGAAAACGGGAGAGGCTACAGCTTCTGTTACTCGGGGGACGGCCGCTACACCGACGAGACCAAGGAGCTCTACCAGGACACACCACTCCTCGTCCACGAAGCCTACTACCCGCCTGACAAGCACGTCGACGGCCACGACAACGTCGACCGCGTCCTCGCCATGGCCGCTGAATGCGGTGTGGCGACGCTCGCCCTCGTCCACTTCCAATACGAGTGCCGGGCGGCCATCGACCGATTCCTCGCAGAGCACCCTCAAAAAGACGTTACCGTCTTGACACCGAAACCCGGCGACACCATCATCCTCCAGCCTGCAAGAGGTGGAAGGCTATGAGCGGCGCTCGATTTCCTGGTCGAGGACGCTGAGGGCCTCCTCGACGGCGGCGACGTTGTCATCGTCGACGCGCCCCGACTGTAGGTAGAGGTCGAGTATCTCCTGGTAGGCCTTCTTCTTTGCTTCAAGCGCGCTGACGTCCATAGTGGGGGCTTGGAACTATGCCCTTAAAAGTGTTGCCAGGGGGATGGTGCGATTAATCGGTGGAGAGCAGTCGCTGGGCTGCTTCGGCGACCGACACCGTCGAGAAGAGAGGCCGTGCCCCAGGCGACGGGCAGCCACAGGGGGGAGGCCTGCTACCTTGGGCTGGGCATACGTCCACACGCCCGTCGCCACGGCGACTGCCTCGGCGGTGGAGCCGAGAACCGCGCCCGCTACAAAGAGCGCGGCATTCTGAGAGCGCGGCCCCAGGCGGTGAGCGGCATAGGCGATGCAGGCAAAAACGAGAGCAAGGAGGAGGGTGTACTCCCAGAAAACGACGATGCTCGCCACCGACGCCGCATAAAGACCGACGACGCCAGCGACATCACGACCGAGCGAGGAAGACATATAGTGCATTTGGGCCTCTCCCTTAAAATGGCCCCCCCCATTCATTTTTATGCCCTGAAGCCCTCCACCTCAACCATGGGACTTTTCGACCTCTTCAAGGGCGGCTCGGGAAAGAAGAAATGCGAATACTGCAAGAAAGAGCAGGACATCCTCCCCGTCAACAAGAAGATATTCGGCGAAATGCACCACTTCTGCAGCAAAGAATGCAGCCGCCAATACCGCATCGAAAGCAAGCGCGCCGCCAAAAAACCACCCCAAGGCGGAGGAGGCAGCGGCCTACCGTGGTAGCTTCACTTTTCTTAAGGTTAAAGGTTTAGCCCCGCCAGGATTCTTGAAAAAGCGCTTCGTAGCGTGCGAAAGATTGAAAGGATATGACCAGTTCAGTGCGCTTGAGCCCCCACAGGGGGCGAAACGCACCTTTGATAAACCTTTGTGAAAGGTTTAGCCCCGCCAGGATTCGAACCTGGGACGTCGGTTCCCTTTAGCAGAGTTTTTCCTCTGACACCTCCAAGAGAGGTGCCAAGTGCCGTTTTGGCTCTTGGCTTCCGTTTTCTTTTGGGGGGTGAAGCACCTTTTCTTTTTTAAAGAAAAGGGGCTCTTCCAAAGACCGACAGGATAGGCCACTACCCCACGGGGCTAAAACGGTTCAGTGCGCTTGAGCCGCATCGCGGCGAAACGCGCCTTTGATAAACCTTTATTAAAGGTTTGCGCCCATCGGGATTTGAACCCGAGTTTTCAGCTGTCCTCGGAACCGTTTTTCGGTGTCATCCACGCTTGATTGTGACTGGAATTTTGGGTTCCTGCCACTGGTTTTCTTTCTTTGGGATGAAACACTTTCTTTCTTTTCAAAGAAAGAAAGGGTTCCCTGGAAGGCTGAAGTCCTACCAGACTAGACTATGGACGCGTGGTATTTATACGGGGTGGGAAATATCTTAAGGTGTTTCGTTTAAATAACGTTTGTTTTTTGAGGTGTTTGTGATGGCTGAGGCTTTGATTGTGTTGAATATGAAGACGTATGAGCAGTCCACTGGCGAGGGTGGGGTGCGTATTGCTAGGGTGTGCGACGAGGTGGCTTCGGAGGCGGATGCGAAATTCATCGTGTGTCCGAGCGCCGATCTCTTGTATCGAATCTCTTCGGAGGTGTCGGTTCCGGTCTTTGCCCAGCATGTCGACAATCGCGGGTTCGGCTCGCATACGGGTCGAGTCCTTCCCGAGGCCGCGAAGGCGGCGGGGGCTGTGGGGTGTCTCGTCAATCACAGCGAGCGGCGGCTGCGGTTGGCCGACATCGAGGCGTTGGTGGCTAGGCTCAGGGAGCTTGGGTTGACGTCGATTGTGTGCTCCAATAATGTGGCGACGACGCGGGCGATTGCGGCCTTGGAGCCCGATTACGTTGCTATCGAGCCGCCGGAGCTCATCGGCAGCGGCATCAGCGTGGCGAGCGCGCAGCCCGAGCTTATCACCGACAGCGTCGACGCCGTCAAGGAGGTGTCTGGCAAGGTCAAGGTCCTCACCGGTGCGGGCATCTCGAGGGGCGAGGACGTCGCTGCGGCGTTGGAGCTTGGCACCGTGGGCGTGCTGCTGGCCTCTGGGGTCGTGAAGGCCGACGACCCACGCATGGTGCTGCTCGACTTGGTGGCGGGCGTGAAATAGCCGCTACCGTTTCTCTTTATTATTTTTTATTTTTGCCGCGTTCTTCGCGGTAGTCGCTGACGATGTCGGTGGTGTCGCGTTGGAGCCCTCTTCTCTTTATCGCGTCCAAGCGTTCCCCGGTGACGTAGTAGCAGTCTTCGACGACGGTGAGGTCTGCGGGGTCTGCGACCTTGATGCCTGCTTTCTGGATGGCACGTTTGTCGTCGTTGTCTGCGACGTAGACTATGTCGGCTCCCTTGATTTTTTCGAGGTCGCCTTTCTTGAGTCGGCGCTTGAGGAGCGTGAGGCCGCGGTAGATGCGGGGGTAGACGCCGACGGGGGCGATTTCTCCTTCGCCGAGCCTTCGCCAGAGCCGGGCGAATTCGGTGATGCGCTGGGCTTTTTTATGCTGTTTTTGGAGGCTTGACTCCAGGTGCTTGATGGTCGCCTGCCTGGTTTTTATTTCTTCGTCGCGGTGGAGGTCGACGCGGTAGCGGCGCTTGACGGATGCTATCTCGTCGGTGAGCGCCCGCATCTCTTTTTCGTCTCGGGCTATCTTTTGCTTGAGTCCGTCGATGTGGCGCTGAAGGCGGCAGATCTCCTGCTCTTGTGGCGAGGGTTTTTTCGAGGGTTGGTATGGGGGGGGCGATTCTTTATGGGGAGTGAGTGGCTCGTCTTTGACGGAGAGGAATTCGGCGGCCGCCTCGACTGAGATGCCCTGGAGGACGAGGGCTTTGACGTCGTCGCCGTAGCCGCGGGCCTCGATGTTTTCGAACTTGTTTTTGAAGTGGTTGTAGGCGGCGAGGGCTGCGGCGAGCGCGTCGCGCTGGTGGACGTCGCCGGTGCCAAGGTCGCGGGTGAGGTCGTTTTTCACGGCGACGGAAAGCGGTTCAGGGGGGGCGTGGAGGGGAGCGCCGAGCGAGGAGGCTATCTTGGCGACCGACTCGGGAGGGGGTGCGACGTCGGTGGCGACGAGGGAGACTTTTCCCGTGGAAACAAGGTGGTCGATGACGGCGTCGCCGCCCATGTGACGGCCCGAGAATAGCTCGATGACGGTGCCTGAAAAATCGATGCACGCGAGGCCGGTCGTGGTGCCGGGGTCGACGCCGGCGATGAGGTAGGGCGGCATGATGGTCGTGGTCAGGCGAGCTTGGTCTGGGATTTCTTCACGGGATAGTCGCCGGTGAGGCAGGCCATGCAGAGCTTGTCTTCGGGAAATCCGATGGCTTCGACGAGGCCGTCGATGCTGCTGTAGAGGAGGCTGTCGGCGCCGATGCGCTTTCGTATCTGTTCGACCGATTTCCTCGCGGCGATGAACTCTCCCTTGGCCTGCATGTCGATGCCGTAGTAGCACGGGTATTTGATGGGGGGGCAGGCGATGCGGACGTGGACCTTCTCGGCGCCGGCGTCCTTGAGGATCTTTATGAGGCGCTTCTGGGTGGTGCCGCGGACGATGCTGTCGTCGACGAGGACGACTTCCTTGCCGTCTATCTCGCTTTTGATGGGGTTGAGCTTGACGCGGACGGTGAAGTCGCGCATCTTTTGGTCGGGGAGGATGAAGCTGCGGCCGACGTAGGTGTTTTTCATCAGGCCCTCTGAGTAGTAGATGCCCGATTCCTCGGAGTAGCCGATGGCGGTGGTGATGCCCGAGTTGGGGACGGGGATGACGAGGTCGGCGTCGGTGTCGGGGAGCTTGGCACGGCCTTCGTGATAGAGGTTTGCTCCGAGGTTCTTTCTGACCTCGAAGACGGATTTTCCGTTGAGGACGGAATCGGGACGCGAGAAGTAGACGTATTCGAACATGCAGTGGTGGACGTCGGCTTTGGGGCCGGTGTGCGAGGTTGCCTTTCCGTCCTCGATGACAAGGATCTCGGCCGGCTTGACGTCGCGCACGAGAGGGACGTCGATGGCATCCAGCGCACAGCTTTCGCTTGCGATGACGTGGGTGCCGTCTTTGACGCCGTAGACGAGGGGGCGGACGGCATGGGGGTCGCGGACGGCGATGAGCCGGTCGCCTGCGAGCATGGTGAGGCAGTAGGTGCCCTCGAGGTATTCCATGGTGTTCTGGATGCCTTCTATGAGGTCGCCGGCCTTGATGTGCTCGCGGGCGATGAGGTGGGCGATGACCTCGGTGTCAGACGACGTCGAGAAGATGTTGCCCTTGCGCTCGAGCTGGCTTTTCAGTTCCTGGGAGTTGACGATGTTGCCGTTGTGGGCGACGGCGAAGGAGCCGAGGGCATAGTTGATGACGAGGGGCTGGGCGTTCTGGATGCGGCTTTCGCCGGTCGTCGAGTAGCGGACGTGGCCGATGCCCGCGGTGCCGGGAAGCTGGACGTCGCGAAAGACCTCGGCGACGAGGCCCATGTTCTTGTGGGAGATGATCTCGCCGTCGTGGTGGGTGGCGATGCCCGCCGATTCCTGGCCGCGGTGCTGCAGCGCGTAGAGGCCAAGGTAGATGGCGGGATGAACGTCGCGTTCAGAGACGATGCCGAAGACCGCGCATTTCTCCTTCATGATGGGGAGCGGGGGATTTTATAAGCCGGAGGAGTTTATTATAGTCGAGGATATAAGAATCTTTTGTGAGTTTATATCCTCGAATATATTTGAGGCCTGAATAGCAAGGAACATGCAGCCTCAACTATATTTCCTATTCAATGCTTTATAAGCGCGCCATGAGGTTCACGAAATCGAAAAGCGGCGTCTGCGCGCCCGGTTTTCGGGCGGCGGGCGGGCGTGAGGGGAAGTACGGCGTCGCCGTCATCGCAGCCGATGTTCCGTGCACGGTGGCGGGCGTGTTCACGAAGAACGCGGTCGCGTCGGGTGGTGTCCACCTCGACCGTCAGCGGATCAAGGGCAGGATACAGGCCGTCATCGCCAATTCAGGCAACGCCAATACCTGCGTCCCCTCGTCGATCGAGGATGCCAAGGCCATGGCGGCAGGCTGTGCCAAGGAGCTCGGCATCGACGAGTCGGGGGTTGCCGTCGCCTCGACGGGTATCATCGGCAAACGCCTCGACGTGCAAAAAGTCACCGGCCTCACCAAAACCGCGGTCGCCGGACTGTCCCGCTCGGCGAAGGCCAGCCGTGATGCGGCGCGCGCCATCATGACGACCGACACGAAGCCTAAGAGCTATGCCATCACGTATCGGGGCGTCCACGTCGGCGGCATCGCCAAGGGGGCGGGGATGATACACCCCGACATGGCGACGATGCTCGCTTTCATCACGACGAACGCAAAGGTGTCGAAGGCACGGCTTCAATCAGCGCTCTCGCAGGCGGTGGAAGACTCGTTCAACATGGTGTCGGTCGACGGCGACATGAGCACCAATGACACCGTCCTCGCGCTCGCAAGCGGAGAGAGGTCCTGCCCCCCGAAGGTGCTTGCAGCCATGCTTGACGAAGTCTGCCGTGAACTCGCCAAGAGGATAGCCCACGACGGTGAAGGTGCCTCGAAGGCCCTGACCGTCAACGTCACGGGCGCGAAATCGAAGCATCAGGCAAGGACGGTGGCCCGCGCCATCACCACCTCGCCGCTCATCAAGACGGCCATCTACGGCGCCAACCCGAACTGGGGGCGCATCGTCATGCGTGTGGGCGCCGTCACCGACGTATCCTTTGAGAAGATGTCTATCTCACTGTCTTCTTCTCGGGGGTCGATGAAGATTCTCTCACAGGGTAAGAGTAAGACGAGTACCGACAAATCTTTTAAGCGTGCGGAAACCATTCTGCAGGCTAAGTCAATCTCCATCGCCGTCGACCTTGGAGTTGGGGGGCAGTCGGCGACGGCGTGGGGCTGCGACCTGACACCCGAGTACGTGCGCATCAACGCAGAATACAGCTAAAAAAAATGAGGATTCTAGGAAGCGACATCAAGGTCGTCGAGGGATTGATCGCCGCCAACGGTATCGTCTTCGTCATGACGCTCGCCAACCAGGAGGCCGTCTTCCAGTTCATGGGATTGTCTCCGCGTAGCTTCTTCATCCAGCCGTGGACCATCCTCACGAGCATGTTCGTCCACAACGGCTTTCACCACATCCTGTGGAACATGGTCGGGCTCTTCATGTTCTCGATGTTCCTCGAGCGCCTCATCGGGGAACGCGAGCTCTTCAAGACCTACGTGATTGGCGGCCTTGCGGGCGGCGCCTTCTATCTCGCCACCGCCTATATGGGACTGACTTCGATGAACAGCCTCGTCGTGGGCGCCTCGGGCGCCGTCTTCGCGCTCGGCGGCGCGCTCGCCACGCTGCGGCCCAACCTCCAGATCTACCTCTTCCCCATCCCCTTCCCCATGCCGCTCTACGTTGCGGTGTTCTTCTTCATGGTGGTGCTGAGCTTCGCCCCGGGCGTCGCCTGGCAGGGCCACCTCGGGGGGCTCGCGGTCGGCGTCTACTACGGCCTGAAATACAAGCGCGGCATCCCCGAATACGACTACCTCGCGTCCGGCGGCAGGATGCGCTATTATAGGTGAGAGCCTAACTTTCTACACACTCCCTCGGGGGGTTATGCTCTCACATATATTTGAGGACACAAGATACTGTCAAGAAAGTTGTGTCCCCAACTATACTAGGAGAAGTAGCTGTTCCAGCTCGCCACCGAGAGCTCCCGGTTTTTGACGTGCTCGACGGCGGCCACCGACGCCTTGGCGCCAGCGTAGGTCGTGACATAGGGGATGGAGAGCTCGATGGCCGCCCGCCGTATCTGGTAGCCGTCGCGGTCGGTGTGCCCGAGGGGGGGCGTGTTGACGATGAGGTCGATGTTGCCCTCGTGCATGAGGTCGAGGATGTTGGGCTGCCCCTCGCTGATCTTTTTTGTCGGGGTGGCTTGAAGGCCCTGTTCGCCGAAATAGGCGCTCGTGCCCCGCGTGGATACGACCGTGAAGCCGAGGTCGGCAAAGCGGCGCGCGACGTCGATCATTGCTTGTTTGTCTTCGTCGCGGACGCTGATGAAGACGGTGCCCTTGGCAGGGATCTTGTTGCCCGCTGAAAGCTGGGCCTTGTAGTAGGCGGTGGAGAAGTCGCGGTCGAGGCCGATGACTTCGCCGGTCGACTTCATCTCGGGCGAGAGCGTGGGGTCGACGCCGGGAAGCTTGAGGAAGGGGAAGACGACCTCCTTGACGGCGACGTGGGTGATGGTTCGCATGGGGTTGAGGTCGAAGGCGAGGTCGGCGAGCGTGTGGCCGACCATGACCTTGGCGGCTATCTTGGCAAGCGAGATGCCCACGGCCTTGGAGACGAAGGGGACGGTACGGCTGCTTCGGGGGTTGGCTTCGAGCGTGTAGACGACGCCGTCCTTGACGGCGTACTGGACGTTCAGTAGGCCGACGATGCCGAGCCGGAGGGCGAGCTTTCGGGTGTAGTCCTCGATGGTGGCTATGATGTTGGCCGGCAGGGTTTGGGGGGGGATGACGCAGGCCGAGTCGCCGGAATGGACGCCCGCCGCCTCGATGTGCTCCATGACGGCCCCGATGAGGACGTCTTTTCCGTCGCAGACGGCGTCGACGTCGACCTCGACGGCATCCTGGAGGAACTTGTCGACGAGGACGGGGTGCTTGCCTGAGACCCTGGCGGCCTCTTGCATGTAGCTTTCGAGCTCGCCCGCGTTGTAGACTATCTCCATGGCGCGTCCCCCGAGCACGTAGCTGGGGCGCACGAGGACGGGGTAGCCGATGCTGTCGGCGACGTCCTTGACTTCTGCGAAGGTGCGGCCTGTCCCCCAGTCGGCGCTGGGCATGTCGAGGTCGGCTAGGACGGTGCCGAAGCGGTCGCGGTTTTCGGCGAGGTCGATGGCGTCGGGCGTCGTGCCGAGGATGGCGACGCCCGCCTGCTCGAGGTCGCGGGCGAGGTTGATGGCGGTCTGGCCGCCGAACTGGACCATGACGCCGAGGAGGTGTTGGTCTTCGGTTTCGACGATGTTGAGGACGTCCTCGCAGGTGATGGGCTCGAAGTAGAGCTTGTCTGATATGTCGAAGTCGGTGGAGACGGTCTCGGGGTTGTTGTTGACGATGATGGTCTCGATGCCCTCCTCGCGCAGCGCGAAGACGGCATGGACGGTGCAGCAGTCGAACTCGATGCCCTGGCCGATGCGGATGGGTCCTGAGCCAAGGATGATGATCTTTTTCCTGTCGGACGTCGTCGATTCCGACTCGTCCTCGTATGACGAGTAGTAGTAGGGTGTGTAGGCCTCGAACTCGGCGGCGCAGGTGTCGACCATCTTGTAGGTTGGGGTGATGCCCGCCTTCTGGCGTTGGCCTCGAATCTTCGCCTCTTCGCCGAGGTGTCCATCGAGGAAGCCGAGGCGCTTGAGCGTGCGGATTTTCTCGTCTTTTTCGGTCATCGCGAATCTTCCTTGTATATTCGGGGTCTATTTATTTAAAGGCGCCGTAAAGTGATGTGTGAAAGCCGCCGACGTCCTTGCCACGCTCAAGGCGTACCTCGAGCTCATCCGCGTCAGGAACTGCGTTCTCGGGTTCGTGGGCGTCGTGTTGGGGGCGGTCCTGGTGGCCCAGGGCGGCGACGTGGATTGGGTGGGCCAGGGGGCCCTCTACGCCGCGTTGTCGGCCGCCCTCATCCTGGGGGCGGGGAATGCCGTCAACGACTACTTCGACTATGAGATAGACAAGGTCAACAAGCCCCAGCGGCCGCTGCCGAGCAAGCGGGTGAGCCGCTCGGACGCCGTCATGCTCGGCCTCGCGATGTTCCTTTTGGGCCTGGGCCTGGCGAAGGCGGTGAATGGCTACTGCCTTGCATTCGCGTTCTTCAACACCGTTCTCCTCGTCGCCTACGCCAAGTATTCGAAGGGCATCGTGTTGCTTTCGAACCTGACGGTCAGCTATCTCGTCGGCTCGGTGTTCATCTATGGGGCGCTATCGACCATGGCGCCCGGGCAGAATCCCCTCGCCGTGCCGGGCATCAAGCTCACGGGCATCCTCGCCATCTGCGCGTTCCTCATGACGTTTTCCCGGGAGCTCATCAAGGACGTCGAAGACGTCGAAGGCGACCAGCAATCGTATTCGAGCACGATTCCCATCCACTTCGGCCATGGTGCTGCTCGTCGCATCGCGTTTTTGTTCGCCTTCTTTGCCGTCCTTTTGAGCGCGCTCCCCGCTATCTGCGGTTTCCCGGGCTTTGCCGTGCTTCGCTATCTCGTCATCGTCGGCATCGCCGATGCCCTCTTTCTTGTCTCGTTCACGATGCATGAGAGCCTCGCCCAGCGCGTCATGGTGGCGGGCATGGCCTTCGCGCTCACCGCCTTCTTTGCCGGTGCCCTTCTCTAAGGGAGCCGATTTATTAAATCCTGTGACGTTAAAGTAACTCTCACCTTTGACGCCTCAGTAGCTCAGTCGGTAGAGCGTTGCCTTGGTAAGGCAGAGGTCGTGGGTTCAATTCCCACCTGAGGCTACGGTTAGAAAAGCAGAATAATAGCTTCATTTTAGAAAAATGATTCTCATTTCAATTTCGGATTCGAAATGTGAAAGATTTCGGGGATTACTTTTTTACCTTATCTAATTCAAAGAACCAGATATATTGTTTGGATGATTTTCCGAATAAAGCCGCATGTAGAGTATACCCCCTCTCGCTAATTGAAAAACCTTCCTCTAATTCCTCAACCACTCGGCGGACTTTTGGAACAGCATTGCCATGGGCAAAAACAAAAAAGAAGTTAACCCGTGAATTTAATTTCCTAAGAATTCGACCAAATATATAAGTCGTTTGATCTCGGGTTTTAAAAAAAAGTGTGTTATCTTGCCATTCTTCAATAATCTTATCAAACTCAATGATTAACTCGGCCCGTCCCAGTTTTTCCTTTTTCTTTTTATATTTTAAGGAAAGAAGAACGCCCTCAATGACCCCCAAGGAGCCCAGATTGAGTTCGTTTATTGCCTTTTTGCCCCCACGATTATAAACGCCGGATTTTATCTGTTCTATTTGGTCATACTTCTCCTGATTTGATAACTTTCTCGAAGCACTTATCTCCCGGATGCGAAGGCCCAGGCGAATAAATTCGATGCTCCTGTGAGGACCTACTAGTTTTTTGAGCTCTTTTATCAATCCCTGCGTAGAAAGTTTGCGTTGATTCTGGTATATTGGAATTTCTTTCTTAGGTGTGAGAAGGTCGAAACGGTTTTTTGACAACAATTCTCTGACTCGGGCATGCGCCTTATCAAGCCAATTTTTTATTTCCGTTCTTGAATAGGCTTTTGTTGCTTCCTTAATCAGTGTGAGCAATCTTAGATAATCTGATACTGCTGATGGATCAGGAAGGTCCATCTACAAAACACCTAATTTATCCAGATTCCCGTTCTAGATGGGAATAATAGGCAGAAATAGTGTTTTCATTGGTATTCATCAGTATGAGTGATCCTGGTGCAATTGAAAGGTTAGAAAATCTTAAAGGTTCTCCACTCATCTGACAACACTGGATATCCCCCGCATTATCAACCACAGAATCATCCCCAGTAACCCTTAGGCCTAGGCTATTGAGGATTATCTCTTTATCCTGCTCATCAATAGCTTTGAAATCCAGTTTGGAAATTCTGTCCATCGTTTTACCCCATGAAAAACAATTGGGATGAAATAATATAAAAAACCCAGTTATAAACACATAGTGCATTACTGAATTTATTGTCCTTGAGCGCAAAGCCCACCTGAGGCTTGGGGGAAGTGTTTCGTTTTGTTG
>CAYUFO010000002.1:25002-27980 GCA_964443985.1 uncultured archaeon
AAGTGTCTTTTTGATAAAAATTGTTTCTTATTTGAGCTTTTTAAGACGTATTCATAGTAGTAGTCTGAGGGACACACCATGAAAAAGACCCGGGGCATCATCAGAGGAAGGGGGGACGAGGCAGACGCACCCATCAGCTACTATCAGGGCCTCCTCGACGACCTCCATGACCACCACGTCGAGGCCCACCGCCACATCGACCTCGACAACCTCTTTCTCGGATTCAGGGACCGGTCGGGCAGCTTCAGCGATTCACGGGACCGCATGAAGCCCCCGCCGACGGCTATCTAGGGCCTGAGAGGACGCGAACGGGCAAGGAGAATCAGCGTCGGCTCTTTGCACTACCAGCGAGCCTCGGGCCGCACGCACCGCGCCTCCTCAAAGCATTCCCGTTCGTCGCCGATGCTCTCGCAGAACTGGGCGAACGTGCACTCGTAGATGCCATCGATGCAGTGGTCGACGAGCTCCGACGTCTTGTTGAATCGACAAGATGCTGCGTTCGAGTTCGGATTGAGGCAGACATAAGACACCCAGTCGCGGTAGACGTCGTTGTTTTGGCAGTAGGTCTTGCTGTAGTGAGGGACACCACAGTCTTCGGCCGCACGGCACATGATGTCACAGGGCTCGCATGGGCCGCCGCAGTCGATGGCCGACTCGTTCTGATTCTGGATGCCGTCGTCGCAGGATGGCAACGGGATGCTCGTCGTGGACGTCGACGTCGAGGACGTGGACGTGGAGGAGGTCGACGTGGATGTCGAAGAGGTGGAGGTCGACGTCGAGGACGTGGAGGAGGTCGACGTCGAGGACGTGGACGTCGTCGCAGGTAGCGTCACCTCGGGGCACTGCTCGGCGGTGGGGGCGCGGCTGCCGTCCCAGCAGGGGACGCCCTCGGGGCCACCAAGGCACCCGGCCAATGCGAGGACGCACGACACCACGATGAAACAGCGCGGCAAGGAAGGATGCATGACATAATCATCAGGGGAGCCGGGGTTAAAAAATTTCCCGCCGCGTATGACGAGGTATGAACAATCACCTATTTTTAACGCATCCCTCCCAAGAGAATCCCATGCCAGTCAAGTCCGCGATGACCGCCATCGTCGAGCACGTCAGCCACATCGTCGAAAGCCTCGACGACGAGCAGATAAAGACGCTCCTCGACGAGATCTCGGCGGCCGACCGCATCTTCCTCATGGGCGCGGGTCGCTCGGGGCTCGCCATCCGGGCCTTCGCCATGCGCCTTGTCCAAGTCGGCCTCAAAGCCTACGTCGTCGGCGAGACCATCACCCCCGCCATCACCGAAAAGGACCTCTTCCTCGCTGTGTCGGGTTCGGGGGAGACCGGCACCGTCGCCAACGCCGCCAGCATCGCGAAAAAAATCGGCGCCCGCGTTGTCGCCATCACCTCCTATCCCGAATCCACGGTCGGCAAGCTCGCCGACGCCATCGTTATCATCCGGGGCCGCACTAAAATCGACGTCGAAAAGGACCACGTGAAGAGCCAGCTCGAGGGAAAGCATTCGACGCTGACACCCCTTGGCACGCTTTTTGAGGACACCGCCATGATCTTCTTCGACGGCGTCATCGCCGGCCTCATGAGCGTCTACGGGGCGGGCGAGACCGACCTGAAGCGGCGGCACACGTCGCTTGAATAGTGCCGTTATCCTACGCGAAAGCGCAAAAGCGCCGCAATGCCGCCGACGCCGTCGAGTTGGGCGCCGGGCTCGTCTTTGGCGTTGACGAGGTGGATGCAACCCTGCTGGTGTCGGACTTGGGAGGCAAGTGCCTCTAGGGTGTCGCGATGTGCCATGAAGTAGGTCGTCGAGGCGAGAAGCGTTTCTATGGCGCCGTAGGCGGCGGCTTCCCCCACGTCGGCTTCTCCGTAGGCTGCCAGTCCATTGTCTTTTCCAATGCGGGCGAGGAGCTCCTCGACGAGCGTGGCGTCGCGGGCGGCGGCGAGGTCGTCGGCGAAGCGCTTGGCGACGGGCCGCTTGAGGACTTCGGCGACGCCGTTTCTCCCGTAGGAGCCTATGTTCTCGACGACCGACTTGTCGGCGAGTTCAGGGTGGCGCTCGCGCAGGTAGTCGTGGAAGGCGTTCTTCCAGAACCCGCAGCCGGCGACGATGACGCCGGGCGCCTGCTCCTTTTCGAGGACGGCTTCGAGTGCCTGGGCGGTTTCGCGATGGAATTCGTCGACTCGTTTTTGCCGGCCCTGGTCGTAGTCCTTGCCGCCGATGGCGCTCTCCACGTCTATGCAGGAGACTCCGGCCTCACGGACGACGGCGAGGGTGGCCTGGCCGTCGTCGATGACGGCGATGACGAGCTTGGGGCGGCTGCCAGCCTTCTCTGCCTCCGTCAGGCGCTGCTTTTCGAGGGCCGTCCACGCGTCCTTGGCGACGGACAACTCTGTGTCGGTGCCGATGGCGAGGGTGTGGTGAGAGCCCAATGGCACGAGGTCTTCGGGGCCTGCGACGATGGTGCCCTGGGCGCGCAGCGTGTTGGCGTCGGTGAGCGCGAGGTCCTCGACGGCGATGGTGACGGTGACGGTCCTGCGCTCGCCGCCGGTGGCCCGGGCCATGTCGTCCTTGTCTTTGATGCGGCGGACGGTCTTGGCCTTGAGGCGGTCGCCGGGCGTGATTATCTGTGAGAGGTACCAGAGGTCGTCAAGCGAGGTGGTGCGCAGCCTGACGACGTTGTGCTTGAAGTCTCGCAAGTAGACCTTCATGGTGGTTGGTCGAGGTGCGTCAGTCGCCCTCACCCTTGAGCTTCTTGTCTAAAAGGCGCAGGTCGCGCTTGATCTTTTCGGTGAGCTCCTCGGATGAGAGCTCCTCGACAGGGGTTTCCTCGACGGGGACGTGAACGCGCTTCTTGGAGGGCGTGGCCGGTGTCTTCTTCTGTTTTCCGGTTGGAGCCGGGGGTTGGATGGGCGTTTTGCGCTCCTTGTTCGCCGCCTTCTTCTTCGCTGTCTTCGCAGAGGGTACC
>CAYUFO010000003.1:0-6878 GCA_964443985.1 uncultured archaeon
TGACAGCTTTTCCAGCCATACGGACTTTTTCAACAGGCCCCTTCGCGGGAATGACACGACCACACTGGCATCGTTGAAGACCGTTTCGTGATCCGCGTATATCTTCGTGAGCAACTATCTTTGAAACCCGGGTCAATAGACCCGGGCCACGCTACAGCTAAATGGCCGGTTTTGAAGCGATCCTACGTGGCCGGTTTTACCCGATCTATGACAAGGTCCTGGAAAATTGGACACTCATGTCTGTTCAAACGAGAGCGGGCGTGGCATAAGATGAGGGAGGATTGATGGTTGCTTCGTTATCTGAGCAGCCGGAAGTCTTGATGGCGATCAACAGTAACACGAGAACTGGGACAATTCCAATGGCTCTTACGGTACTCAGCACATCAGGCTCCAATTCTATCTTAATCCACTCGCGAGCCGGGCTCTGCATTAGTGAGAGATGTTGTTACTTTCCCCTTAACAGACTTGATAGATTTACCGTATTCGAGACAAGAATACGCTATTTGGGATTATGTTGTCAATAAGAGAATCCGGGAAGGCTCTGTTTGGGCAGGATGGCGCAGCAACGCAACTCGAGATCCGGTGTTATCCTGAGCCGGCTTTCTCCTTCTTCTTTTTGCCTTTCGATGCCTGCGTGTTCTCCTCCTGCTTCTTCTTTTTCTGCGCCTCGCGGAGTGTCTTTTCAAAGACCTCCACTTTCTGCAGGACCTCGCCGAACGACTTGGGGCGATTCGCCGGATTTCGTTCGAGCATCTCGCTGAGTAGATTGAGAAGCGCGAATCGCTTGTCGGCACTGCTGGCGATCCAACCCAATTCCCCGACCGAATTCAGATGCGGCAATCGTGTTGTGAGAAGCTGATGCAGAATCACCGCCGAGGCATAGATATCCGAGGAAAACGACTTCTCGGACTCCGGCGCCGCGTACCAGTTGTCACGCTTGCGCATATAGTGCTCGGGAAGAGCAAAATCGCATACTTTGACTTTGCCGTTTCTGTCGAACATGATATTCGATGGACGAAGATTACCATGTACAATTCCGTTGTCGTGCGCACATTTTAATCCTGCGGCTATCTGTTTGAATATCTCCAGCGAGTCCTGGATAGAGTATGCTCGCGCAAGTCGATTGGAGAGCGGCCCACCCTGAGCGTATTCGGAGATTATCACCCCGGTCGATTTCGTTGCACCCGCACCATAGATCTTCAACACGTTTGGATGATTCAGCCCGGCAAGCTCGCGTGATTCCCTGATGCCATCAATTGTGCGCAGCATCTTCTTGATCACGTAAAGCGATCCATCATTTCTGTTCTTCACGAGATATGTCGCTCCGAACGGCGACTCTTTGAGTGTCTCGAGAAATGCGCAGTTCTTTACCAGGTCCTGATCGAGCTTTATTGGTCCGGATATGTTGCGAGTCTTCTTCGTGTCCTCTCTGCTGATGAAGCTCAGAAGCTCGTTCTTCAACTCCGTTGCGCTTTGCAGCCGATCGGCAGGTTTCTCCCTCAGGCAACTCATGATCATATCACCCAGGCTGCGAGGGATCTCCGGTTTGCTCTCACATATATGAGCCGGGTCGACATCAGGACGCCCTCCGCCTGAGATTATCTCGTACAGGATTACTCCGACGGCATACATATCCGCACTCCAATCGACCTTGTTTCCCGGACGGAACTGCTCTGGCGCCATATACGCAGGAGTTCCGAGAATTATATCCGAGTCCGTCTCGCAGCTCTTGCTCGTTGAAAGCGCAATGCCAAAGTCGACAAGTTTGACAAAACCGTCATTTGAGATCAGGATGTTCGCGGGTTTGACATCGCGGTGTACCACCCCGTTGTTGTGAGCGTACTCCAGTGCCTTCAAGACTTGGAGAATTACATCTAGCTGTTCTGAGAGGCTGTAGGATCCGTCGGCGAGCACATCCTTGAATGTCTTGCCGTCAACGAACTCCATCACGACATAGTATGTCTGCTCATACTTGCCGCAGTCAATTACGTTGACGATATTGGGATGATTGAGACGTGCCATAGTCTTGGCTTCTTCCTCGAGAAGCTCAAGCACATCCGGATCCCATTCGTCAGATCGCTTCAGTATTTTGATCGCAACGTCGCGTTCGAGACGAACCTGCCGGGCGCGGTAGATTTCCGAGCACGCCCCTTCACCAATTCGCTGCGATACTTCATACTGATCTACTGTCGTGCCTGGCTCCAGAACTGGGGTGGAGCACGAGCCGGCATCAGTCATAGGGTTTCCTCCATATACCGTATCGGCTGGAATCGCGGGACCTTTTCCAGATTTTCCCAAATTAAAACAGTTGATCGGATACTACGCAGAATCAGGAATGCTATCGGATGTTGACGTGAGAAACTCAGCCCGCCGAACGGTTACGGTTTCGATGCAAGTCGCTGCATTGATCTGTCGTTCAGCCCACAGTTGTCTGCACGGCAGCCATCACTCAACTTTCAGATGGTCTTACAACGACCGCCGTTGCTCGCATAGGTGTCATTGTGAAACACATGCCTTGCTATGTCGCCAGAAACGGTTGTCGGTCACCTGTCGGATCCCAGGTTGACTTCTGATCTCAATCGCCCCGCATGCCATACGGCCCAGCTAAATCGCCCGGAAGTCTAAATCTGAAACCTTACCTGCCGATAGACAGAACATATGCACATATCCGGTCCAGTCCCCGGGTTTTAAGCAGGAGAAACAACATGATATTCTGGTGTGCTCTACTCTTCATGCTTGGAGTCACGGCATTCCTCGACGCGATCTTCAACTACGGTGAGATTTACCGAAGAATCAACTCGGTTCTATTCATGCTGATCTCACTGGCTCTACTCGTGAGAACAACATTTAAGATACGCAGTCGAGTGAGGGAGACGTACGAAGACAGAATCGAGATGCTAACCGCTCGCATTCGCGAGCTGCAGCACAATCAGATCTCGAAGAGAGAGCAGTTAGACGGCAGCCGTCAAGATTCAGAGAAGCCGGTTGGCTTGAAAGACGGCTGATCTCGCATTCCGGTACATTTATACCATGGGACCAGTGAATAACTCTCAAAGCGGGGAACGACTATGAGACTCGGGACGAAGTGTCGCAGGATTCTGGTCATCGACGACAATTTGAATATGGCGGATTGTATCGCTCAGATGGCGGAGACACTCGATATAGAGTGCCACACATCACACGATCTTGAGGACGCGTATGAGAAGCTAAGTGCGAATTCTTATGGCCTTCTGCTACTGGACACACATGTTAACAAGAAATCAGGTATTGAGTTTATTAAGCTCGTGCGAGCTCGGTGGCCTATGATTAAGATTGCGGTTGTTTCGACACGGAATTCGGATATGACCCGTAATCTGGTCGCGAGCAGCAGTGCCGACTTCTATTTGCCGAAACCGCTTAAGACATCCGACATCGCGGACATTCTGATAGGCATATAGGGACAGCCATCTCAGTTGGCCGGTCTAAATAGACTTCTCTGACATCCAGGTCCACTACTTACGATCGGCTCACCAATGCGATGTCTATTAAACAGGTGCCGGAGGCCGGAATCGAACCGGCACAGAGCAAAGCTCCGAGGGATTTTAAGTCCCTTGCGTCTACCTGTTCCGCCACTCCGGCAATCGTCTGTATCACAATCACTTGAGTGACCCCGGGGATCGTCCCCGGAGTCACGTGTGGCCGATTTGTGTCCATGCTCGAATTTGAGCTTCTTTATTGCCCTCGTCCTGTGTTCTCTACTTAAATGAGCGTACCTTAAAACCATCGCCATACTGCTGTGACCGAGAAGTTCCTTCACCGCCAGGATATCGTTTCCACTCATCACCATGTAGGACGCAAAGGTATGCCTCAAGTCATGAAAACGAAAGTCCTTTATGCCTGCTCTTCTCTTCGCCTTTTCGAATGCAGTCCGTATGCTCTTGATCCTGCTGCCATCGGGCCGGCAGAAAACATACTCCGACTTACGTTCGAGGTTGCTCAGAAGGTCGAGCATTTCTTGATTCATCGGAACATCTCGAGGTTTACCTGACTTGGTATCCGGAACATGAATGGCCTCTGCTTTGAGATCCACGTCCACCCAGCGCATTCCGGTGATCTCACTGTACCTCATACCGGTATTGAGAGCGGTGATTATCAAGGGTTTGAGGTCGTCGGAGCTCTCGGAAAGAAGTGCTTTGATTTCATCCGGCTTAAGGAACCTGATGCGACAGTTATCTTCCCTGAACATCTTGACCTTCTTAACCGGATTCTCGAGAGCCATATCCCAGAATATGGCCTTGGTGAACATTCCCTTGAGGCAGGCAAGTTCACGGTTGATGGTAGAGCCCTTGACCTCTTTGAGCCTTCGGTTCTTGTATTTCTCAATCAACCTCGGTGTGATATCTTTGAGTTTCATACCCCCGAGAGTTTCTCCGAGCAGCTTTATACTCCGCTCATCACGCTCGCACGATTTCTTGTTAACTCTCGCCCACTCCATATACTCAGCAGCCAGTTCATCGAACGTGACCTTAGAAGCCAGTGCATTCCCAAAAAACTTGCCTTCAAACATCTCGGTTTTGCGTTTAGCCAGAGCTTCCTTTGCCAATCGTTTGTTCGTTCCGGCAGCCTCTCGAAGCCGCCGACCTTTGTAGTAGTAGTCGATGTAGTACGTATCTTTGACTTTGTATATTCCCATCTAAGTCCTTTGAAATCGCTTTGCTAAGTTATTCTCATTATCCCCGTCTGTCAATTCAATCTTGTTTCAACTATCTATGGAGGGTCAATCTGGTTTGACTCGCTTTGTATCAAGCCAGCTAACAAGGTAGTCAAGATCGAAGAGCACACGAGTTCCTAACTTAGTGGGTACGATCTTACCCTGCGATATCCACTGGTTCAACGTATGGATACTAATACGGAGAATGTCAGCAGTTTCCTGCTTGTTTAACAGCTTCGGCGCATTATCATGGGCTTTGGGCCATCTAAGACTTGCGCTACCGACCCTTTTCTTAATCGAGCCGTTCAAGCTCACGAATTTCGAAAATCTCATTCAATCACTCCTATTTCTGAGATAATCATGTTTTCTTCAAATCTTTGATTTCCGCCTCCTCAGGGCCTTTAACAAGAAGTCCATGCAAACACACCGACCACTTTGTTCAAAGCCACTGAGGAGGCTGTTACAGGGATTAACGGCTTAGTTGATTTCGTACCGCTTCAACAGTTCCCGCACTCGGGATTCCTGACCAGGCACAGCGCACTTAACCAGGCTTAGGGGTGTCAGTCTTAAAGCTTTCATTATTCTCTCAAGGTGGAAGCCCGGAACAGGTAAGTCGAACGCCAGTACTCGTTGGATTCCGCCCGGCAGCTCCACTACGTGCTTAGTTAGCAGACGATAAGTCTCCTCTGGCAGAGCTGAAGGTTTATAGGCCCATGATGGAAGATGCAGAAGAAGGATGTCCTCGCCTCTTACGGTAACTTGGAATCGCTCAACTTCGTCTACTTCAAAAATGTATGTTTTCAGATCTTCTGAGAGTTGCTTTTGAATTGCATCGATATCAATCACTTCTTAACCTCCGTCAAGTTTAGAGTCTTGCTTACATGAGATCCAGGTGCTGGACTTTGCGAATCATCATATTGGGGTTTGTCTGCACAGTCGCAGATGACTGATCCTAAAGAGGTTTTGTCTCTAGTGCCCTCTTCTTTCAGCTTATCCAACCCCTCTTCCAGGCTGCCTATTTCTTCCGAGTCCTCATCGAATTCGAATGCTATCAGAAACGTCATGCAGCGGTGGAGCGTTGACGAGTAATCCCTTATCTGATAGATCAAATCCAAATCAGCCAGCCTTCTGTACATCTCCTTATAGCTGGCAGCATTGAACCCCCTGAATATCCTGAAGGACTTACTCGGGATCTCGCAGACAGTCACCTGCTTTAATGCTGACACATATTTGTTACTTATTAGTAAGCCCTTCAGGGGTTCATAGGTCAGGGCTAAGGCTTCCTTAAGATCAAGCCTCTTGCCTCTGTTTTTGACGAATTTAAGGAGATCATATAGTGCATATTGTGTCCTGGAATCATCCGTAAGTTCAGTAATCTGCTCTATATCTCGTATTGTGAGATTTGCAGGTAGTCTGATAAGGCCTGATTTCCCGTTTGAGCATTCATCGACCCTGAATTGGCTCACTATTCGTTTAACCTGCGCCTCAATATCCTTGTAATTGCCATTATTCATTCTATTCGAGTGCCCATTGTGCTTGACCTTGATCCAATTGCAGAGTTGTGCAACTGTTTCATCCCTGGTACACCGTCTTCTTGCGAGTAACTCCCAGGCAAGGTCCAAAAGGCAGTCATTTGTACTCGCCACATCCTCCAGTGGGAGCCCCTCAACCCACAACCGGTCTACCCACGCAACAAACCCGTCACTCTCCTTGGTTGCTGCACTCTGAACGTATGTTGCAAGAGACAACCGGTGCTCCTCGCGGATATCCCATGCATGCATATTCGATCATCTCGCCTTTTGACATGCTGTACATATTTGATACCGGCCTCGACCTTTCCCTTGTGGCGGGGCATGTACGGTTTGGTCGGAATGAATACGAAGCCGTAATGTCTGGCAAACTCCACCACCTTCGGGTTGAACTCGGGATCGAACCAGTCCGGGTTCTTAACCGCCGCCTTCAGGTTATCGATGACCAGGACCTTTGGAACCCCGCCAAACGACAAGAGGGCATTTTCCAGAACCCGTATGAAGTTCTCGGTTGTCTGCCGGAAGACCGATTCACTGTAGCCTCTGCGTGAATGGCTCAGAACGATTCGTAGCACGTGAGACCGCCTTTTCCTGCCATCCTCATCGACAATCCAGCCGCCGGTACCCCCGGCGTGGGCGAGGTCATCATCCCAGCCCAC
>CAYUFO010000003.1:6888-19725 GCA_964443985.1 uncultured archaeon
GTCAACCTGAGCCTCCTGGCCCGGTTCGCATTCCATGCGCCGGAACGGCAACGGAGTGCTCTCACCCAGCCTGCGAACGAAACGCTTCACCGAGGAATATGAACCGGTGAAACCTTCTTCAGTGACCAGATCCTGCCATATCCGCTGAGCTGAGAGACCGCAATCAAGCTTCTTCTTAATTATATCTTCGAACGGCTTGCTGAAACTCGGGGGACCAGGAGAGCGATTGGACATCCAGAAACCGTTCGACCCGGCGGTTGCATTGGCCGGTTTTGAATGGTCGTCTCCGGTTGACCCGGGGGTCGGGTTGGTCGGTTTTGAATGCCTCAGCCGGTCGTAACGGGCTACTGTCTCACGGTGGACACCAAGTTCACGGGCTATCCGACGGTATGACCAGCCATGCTCAAGCAATCCTATAATCGCATCTACTACAGCCACTTTCAGTTGGTTTGCCATCTAATACCTCCCAGTCAAGGTATATGGCAAATCCTCCCTACCTCAAAATGGCTGGTTTTGACCTGACCCTAAGTGGACGGTTTTACCCGACCGATGACATCGGGGAGCTGTGCCGCAAGCGTAAGCTTCCCTGTCAAGTAGACAATTCAGGTTGTAAAGCAAAGAGATGTAATCTTGAAGGACGGTGTAGATGTTCTTTGTAGTAAGACTACAACTCAACTTGCCACGGAATAATTCCCCAGCCCCATTGTCGTGCTTTTGCCTACACCGAGGTACTGGCCCGCAGAGAGGATTGATTGGATGTCCCTGGGGCAGTTGTCGATGGTTATCGTTCCGATTGCGCCACTCACGCTTAGTGTCTTTTTCTGACGGCTGGAGTAACGGATGGCTTGAACTCGTTTCATTCTATACTCAGCAGCAAGGTCGTCAGCAATAGCCAGGATACCTTTGTAGTCAATGTTCGGTTCTTTGCGGTTGTAGAAGTACTGGAAATTGCTCATGCGGCGGAGTAGGGCAGACGTAACATCACGTACAGTCGGATTGAAATTGATCTTTCCCGCTGTAACTACTTTGACAGGAGTGGTAAATCCGATCTTGATCGATTTCTTCCTTCCAGCATTTCCCAGAGTGTAGAGCTCACATGGCTCAACTGGTGTGCTGTAATCACGTTTCAATACCTGCCAGTCAAACTCCCTGCCGCCAAGGAAGTCTCTCACAGACAGCAATTGTCCAACCCCCCGTGCACCACCATGCTTCCTTCCAATGCCATCCATCAAGGCGTCGTCTATCGCAAGTAGTGCACTCAGGAAGAACATCACCGCCTGTCCGTAAAGATAGAGGTTAACCCTGAACCTGTCTCCCGGCTCAGCGGTCTGTCTGTTCCATGGACATACGGCTATCCGGAGTGGATGTGGTGTCTGTGGGTAGAGTCTCATCCGTTCGGCATCCACCGGCACCTTGGATTCGTAGATCGCGCCATACGGACATGACTGCACGAGATAGCACCTGCCACATTGCCTGTGGGTTACAACGCATGATCTCTCTTTTAGCTTCATACCGAGCACACCATGCACTACGCTGCCCGGGAACGAATTCCAGACTATCTTTCGACTTACCATGACCTCGAGTTCGGTTGCAATAACCGGGAGATCAAATTCCTTGAGGAATCCGGCCTTCATGAGCGATCAATCTCCAATCCCTATAGACTCGATATCCTCGAAGTCGATTTTTGCGAATTCCACGGAGCTTTCTATGCCCAGTGCTTTCTCAAACACGGAAGACAATTTCACATAATCACCCTCCTTCATTGGTCGATTCCCATGTGCGAGGATCGAGTCATTCCGCAGATTCAGAATTGACTTCACTTCTTCGCGATGTTTAGCGAATACTAACCCATACTCATCACCCAAAGCTTCGAGTACTTTGTATGCAGTCATGCAGCCAATATCCTCGATGGCATCATCTCTCTTTCCGCGAAAAAACTGCTTCCCGATCTCTGCAGACAGCTTCGACAGTGGGAACTTCTTTGTCCCAACTCCAAAGATATTCATGAACCTCACCTGCGCTATCATCTCCAGCGCACGGTATAAACGTGCCACTGCATCATCATACTTCCCCTCGGAGGCTCTGCGTTTGGCGTTTGCCACGAGCTCATCGACCATCTCCATCGAGAACTTGTCATTCGGCAGACCGAGAAGATGTTGTAGATTAGACTCTACTGCTTCCGAGAATGGCTTCAACCGACGACCAGTAGTTTCCCTTTCTTCGATCAAACGAGTCAGGTTATTGTATGCCGATTTCATCTGATGCTTTGCGGGTTTATAGTTGAACAGATCCCATTTCTCGTATGCCTCGCAGATTAGACGCAGTGTCTTAAACAGCTTTTGCAGCTGCCCGGAACTTCGGGAGATTATCTCACTTGATACATCCTTTGCTGATGAAAACCGGTATGAATTGAAGTACTGGCAGAACCTCAGCTTGTCGGTTCTGGCGATCAGGTCGTAGGGATGAGTGGAATAGACAGTCATCTCCGTCCCGTTCATCACCACACCAAGCCCTTCCTTTGTGCGCTCTCCCGCTATGTAGACCATCTGCACTCCAAGCTCTGCTGCAGCAAGGACCAGCGCCGCGCTCATTATCTTCGTCCCACCGGTTGGATCGGCAAGAACCTCCGTGTCATCCGTGGAATGTCTGCGGACGAATTCGAATGCACGTCTACACTGCACGAAACAACTGACAATGTCATTCGGATTATCTATCACGAAATACTCGGTCTTCGGTTTGCCGCCGTCAGGATAAGCAGCATGCAGGATAGGATCGATTTCTCGTTTGCTGGTCGCTGATGGGATCATGAGAAGGAAATCAGGTTTGGATTCGCGGATACTCCTGATGATTGGTGCGGATGTACCGCCGATGTTGATGACAAGGATTCGCTGATGCATATCGGTACACTCCTTTCGCGTGATTCAGGTTTCGTAGTTAATCCCTTATTCCTCAGGGCTTCTTTCTGACTCAACTCCAGAAGCTTGCAACAAGAGTGGCACATTCAATGTCTTAATCCCTTATTCCTCAGGGCTTCTTTCTGACGATTTGATATTGCTGACAGCCTTACTCATCCTGTTCTACGGTCTTAATCCCTTATTCCTCAGGGCTTCTTTCTGACATGGAAAACACAGAACCTAAGGCTATTGGTCTTCATCTTGAGTCTTAATCCCTTATTCCTCAGGGCTTCTTTCTGACAAGGCAAAAGTACTAAAGATCAATTTTGACAAGGCTACGTCTTAATCCCTTATTCCTCAGGGCTTCTTTCTGACAAGGACGAAATAGGAAGTATCTTTCGGCTATGACAAGTCTTAATCCCTTATTCCTCAGGGCTTCTTTCTGACTTGAACCTGTTGAACTCCAAAAACTTACGACAAGAATTGTCTTAATCCCTTATTCCTCAGGGCTTCTTTCTGACGGAGTGTATTATGAAAAACACAGCAAACACACAGAATCAGTCTTAATCCCTTATTCCTCAGGGCTTCTTTCTGACTAAAATCTGCGGTAGATGATGCTTTTTCAAGATGTTGGTCTTAATCCCTTATTCCTCAGGGCTTCTTTCTGACTCGACGAGCCGCGCCTTCTTCGCAGGCGAATCCCCGTCTTAATCCCTTATTCCTCAGGGCTTCTTTCTGACAAGGCAAAAGTACTAAAGATCAATTTTGACAAGGCTACGTCTTAATCCCTTATTCCTCAGGGCTTCTTTCTGACAAAACTCGTTGAATTATCAAATATGAATTCACGTTTGAGTCTTAATCCCTTATTCCTCAGGGCTTCTTTCTGACGTTGCGATCCTGCCGCTCTCCGGTTGCTCGAAGACGAGTCTTAATCCCTTATTCCTCAGGGCTTCTTTCTGACTTACGCCGCTAGACAGGAGGTTTCGTTTTATAGGAGCGTCTTAATCCCTTATTCCTCAGGGCTTCTTTCTGACCTGTCGACCAAGGGCGCACCTAACAATAAACAGTCGGTTAGTCTTAATCCCTTATTCCTCAGGGCTTCTTTCTGACTCCAGACTCCGTAAGCTGCAATATAGCAAAAAGTTAAATGCAGCTCCACAGAAATGTCTGCCTGCTTATTCAGTTTTCAAAGAACTCCATTACCAGCAAACGGTGCAATTGATTGCTTTTCAGCGGATTCCATCCTACAGAAACCTCCCCTGAAATCACCAGCGCAGGAGGTTTCCGTTATTCATATTATATACCTCTTTGGTTTGACCATGGAATCGACACCATCTCCCAATACCGATATTCCGGACACGCAGCTCCCACAGATTGCGTAGATTCGAACAGACTCGTTTTCATCGAGTTCTATCTTCTCGATTCTCTTGAGGCATTCCAGCCATGTCTTCTGTTTCAATCCCGCCAATTCAAAGACTGATCCCTGGACCCGAGTACCGTAGTCATCGAGTATTTTGGATATCTTTAGACGCTTCTTGTCGTCGCTTATGTCGTAGCTAACCACGTATTCCATTACTACCTTGCCGAAAACAGGTAATACTCCGGACGCTCCAGCTCCCCCTTGCAGACTTTCGCAAGAGAGTCGCATTGAGTCCTGAGTAGACCTCTGAAGCCAACCGTCTCGATATGCTCGTCCCATCTCGCGAAGAACCTGCGCAGGGCATTCTCATTCAGTCGATATCCGTTCCTGGTCGATGCTTCGAAGTCCGATTGCTTGAAAACGCCAAGATTGAACATCTTCAGCACGAACCGGTCAACGATTGGAGCACGGAAAGTCTCCAGCATATCCAGCCCGAGAGACGGGCGACCGTAGCTGGTCTTATGATAGAAGCCGAGATACGGATCGAAACCGACAGCGTCGAGATGCGCCTGAATGATCGAGCCAAGAAGAACGTATCCAAACGAGAGCAGGGAATTCGCCTGGTCCTTTGGAGGCCTGCGCGTTCGTCCGTTGAACAGAAATTTGTCCTTAAATGCCGTGCCATATCCCTTAAAGTATGCTTTCGCGAAATAGCCTTCAATGCCATTCAGGGACGCACTGGAATCGGCGGAGTCAACGAGTTTTAGTTGTCGCTTCATCGATCCAATTGACTCGCTTACGTCCAACGAGTTATTGTTCCATCTCAGTTGTTTCATCAGGTTCAGAGAGTTGTGAAACTTGGCCTCCATCAGCTTCTTTGACTGAGCAAGACAGAAATCCTGCGACCCGAATGCATCAAACTGTTTTTTTCTAAGAAGTATGTTCTTTGCAGCGGGCGGGGTAACTTGACCGTACAGTTTGCCGGATTGCGAAAGCAGGGCAACCTCAACGCCGGATCGCATCAGTGCTTTCAGGGTCTGAGTCGAAAACTGGATGTTTCCGTAAAGAACTGCAGTATCCAACCTGTGCAGTTCTATCTCTACAAGTTCCTGTCCATCCTTCTCAATCAGGATTCTTCGACCCGATTTCCGCATCATTGCACCCTGTTCAGCGATGAAGAGATTGGCCATTTGAATTTCACCTCAAATCCTGCACGGCACAACAAGCCCGTAGCAATTCTGCACCGCTTCCGGTCTGCCCGGAGCAATATTCTCGATCAAGCTCCCGTAGAATGGTCGGAATCCGTCTTCACACTCAAGCACTGCCCCCGGTTCCATTTGAAGCAACGGCTTCTTGAACGGATTCTCGAACAACCCCTCCCCAAGTTTGCCGTATTTGGTCCGCAGACGAAACCTTACCTCTATCGGGTCATTCTCAGCGGGTATCATTGAAGATAGCGAGACTGCGCCGTTAGCCGCATTGACACTGTCAAAGTCCGTGATCTCCTCGGTGCCTTCAAGGGAAAATGCACCAAGTCCGGTGGTCCTGTCCCGTCCATAGCCGACTTGGGAAAGCGATTCAAGGAGTGTCACGATACGATCGATCCAATTGTCCTCGGCTCTGACGTAAACGTCGATATGATCGAACATATTAGGGTAATCCGTTTGTGTCTCGAAGAAACCGCCATCGTCAGAGACCGTAAATGTTGCCCGATCCATCGATGCATGTGGAGTCATCACGGACACCCACGGGTGCGGCAAGGGTTTGTCGATCGGCTGTTCCTTCCTGCAAATTCGCACGAAATCATTGAATGTGACATAACGGGCCTTTTTCCAGACCTTGAACCGGGAATACTCGCCGACAGTAGATGCTTCCGGGAGTTCCAGGTCGACAAGGGGCAGAGGGAGACAACCTTCCGGGAAACCGTCAGATAGAACAAACGGCGGCTTGCCGTTCTTGAACGGTTTCAGGAACTCTGAAATCTCCATATCGAGCGAACCGTATGCCACCTGCCAGCAGAGATGCCCGAACAGGGTGTCCGAATGCCATGGAGTGCCAACGGGCGATTCGAGTTTGAGCCTGATTCGATAGCAATCCATCAGAGTTTAAGCTCTCTCAGGTAATCTGCCATGCTCTGGTCACCGTGCGTGATTTTGACCTTGCCGTAGCCCCTTGTCCCGCTGCCACCGAGGTAGTCCTGCTCCAGCATTTCGAATCCCTCAGCGAGCTTGTTTAGGAAGTCCTTTCGTTTCTCAGGGTCGTCATCGGCAAAGATACGCATAGTCAGAGATAAGTCAAAGACCGTGCCTTCGGGGACACGTTCAACAGGACGGGGCCCACCTTTGTCTGAGACAGTTGCCTTGAGCCTATCCATGACTACCTCAGTTTTGACTTCTGCATATGTCCCAGGAAGCGCTTCATCGAGAATTTGCCTTGAATCCTCATTTAGCGGACAATCTCTAAAGATGAGCCTCCCCGGTTCTCTTGTCTCCTTTGTACTTCCGCAACCGAAGAGCAGACATATATCACACATTCCACATGTGCATGGTATTCCGTTTTTTTGGCTGACCGGGCTGTATTTTAGTTCGAGTAGCGACCTCATCTTTCCCTTGAGGGATGATCCGGGTATGTATGGAAGACGATTAACGGGATTGCGAATTATCGGATTGTCCATCTCCCCAATCCCAATAGTATCCTTGGTCCCGCCTATCCTGAGACCTGTTAGGCATTCAATTTTGCCTGTTATGATCTCGAATTTCTCCAGTTTCATGTCACTATCTCCTATTTCTTCATTCTGCACATTATCGACGTCAAATAGTCTACAAACCCGTGGAACTCTCTTCTGTTGCTGATGACGAGCTCTCGATGAGAATTCACGAAATCCCGAAAAATCAGATGCACCGCGCGACGCCTTGTCTGGTACTCCACATGACTCACAAATTTAAGAAAGTTCTCACGGAGGAAGCCCTCAGCCAGCGATTTGTCTGCCCTCAGCCTCTGCTGAATTGACTTCAGGGCATTGAACAACTGACGCAACGATGTTTGAGTCATTTGTGCGTCTTGGAATGCGTAGGCTGCCTTTTCAGCGGACTCGAGCAACACCTCCCGTTTGATGTGTCCATCTTCCGCATAGAAACTGTCTGTAAACTTGCACTCTGATGGCAGTTGTGGCTGGCTCCGTTTAGGGCCACCACCCCCGCTCCCGCGTCTTTGATAGCCACCACTACCTCGTTCGGGCTTGTGTTGTCTTTGGGAGTGGCTGCTCGTGCAGTTCATACAGACATCTTTGCCGGGTAAGGCTTTCCTCCCACATATCTTACATTCACCCATAATATCATCCTCTATCTTGATCTGAGTAAAGCGTATCTACAGATTGCCGGCAGCAGCTTGATCTCCGGATTGTCTGGATTCGTGAACTTGTGCGCCCACGCCTTAGCTGCCTTTTGCTCATCGGATTTATCATTCCAGTTTCGTGACATATCATAGATCATTTGTGGTATAGCCCGCAGGAAGTCAGTATTGCCCCCGTCATGGAAAAGCTTCAGTCTCTCTCCATATTCCATAAGGCGATAAATCTTGCTTGAATTTACGGTGCCGTCGGCAAGCCACTCTGTCAGCATCTTCCCCTGCTCGAGAAGCGAATCCAGTTCTTTCCATTGCATCGTCAGCGAAAACGCAGTCACGGAGTCTTTGCCGGGCTTAGATTTGGACATTTCAAGATAGCGGTTAGCTTCGGTTAGGCAGTGAGAGATGGGTGTGCTGGGCCGCGAAAATGTAATCCCCGCAGAAATTCCCCATGATTTGTTACCGCAGGTGTATTGCCTGAATGCGGATCTGAGTTCCGCAGCAAGATCCAGCATTCTGTCCCACGGGCCGACAAGGAGAAGGTCATCACCGCCAGAATAGACGGTATATGTGAAGGGAAAGTGCTCCTTCAGGAAATTTGCGAGGTAACCTGAGAAGAAGTACTCCAGTGATCGGCTTAGTGTGGCGATTCTGGACATTGATGTTCTATCAGGCTGGTTTTTTCCACCGGAAGCGAGACCTTTGGAGAATATGAATCCCAAGTTGTCGACATCCGCTTTGAAATAGGCAAGGTAGGGGGCACCTTCGGCCTTCAATGCGATCTCTGAAAACTCCACAACAGTCCCATCGGGTTGTATTGGAACGTGGTTGTTCTTAAGCAGTCGGAATACTGGTACATCCAACCGTTGGAATGTACTTACATCGAAGCTTACGACAATATCGCTCTGCTTTTCTGCCTCAGTTGTGTCGGACTTGAGATCGAACTCGCCGGTAGGAAGTGTGTATTTAGCTGGAGCATTGAAATAGCAAGGCATGAACCTCGATTTGACCACATCGCTGCCCAGATTCCTGTCCTTGTGGCACACTTCGCATATGAGTTCGTCAGAATCACCGAAGCTCTTTGTGGCTTTGTTGCTACTGCATGATCTGCACAGATCCTCGTTGGTACCTGTGAAACCGTCCAGAATCCACTTGCCGGTTTGCCATGTGTTGGATTGCTTCAGTACACTCGGTCCATTCAGTGACTTCTTGTGTAGCTCGAACCCCAATTCCCGAAGCTTCTGTGGCATCTGTTTCCTGATATCTTCCTTACCGAGTTCCACTGCTGCGATATCGAAGCGCATCCTGCCGTGATACTTAGATAGGATGTGGTCGTGAATCTTTCGCTCACTGTCATGCAGAAGCTGATGTGAACGATCGGTATTCGGAATGAGCAAGTAGAATTGGCCGCCCGCATTCATGAACAAATGGGTGACCGGCAATTGCAGATCATTCAGGATGCTCAGGGCTGTGAGGTCAGAGAATGCTCCAACCTCGAAAGATCTTCCTCTTAGAGATTTCGCAAAGCCCTTTGAACTCGACCTTGAGCCCGCAATGTACTTCTGAATACCGCCGAATCGACCGGCCACCAAAAGAAAAGGAGAATCACTGTCTGCGGCGAGGAACAGGCAGCCAGCAACTGCAGAGGTTGCCCGTGAGTGGTCGAAGAGAGATATGTCTCGTATAGGAGCATTGGTTGCAGATGGAACGGCCCAGGTGTAGTGTTCGAGGATCGATGTCAAAGTGTTAATATACCGCAATTCATTGTGAATCTTGAGATTGGACATCGATTCAAATAGCCCTTCCCAGATTTCTCGGTATCGTCCCAACTGATCATCCTGCGTTTCTTTGATAGGAAAGACCGACGATGCGGCATAGGGCGTGAGCGGGAACACATACTCAGACACGTCATCTTCATTCTTGTCTATGGAGATGTGCTGTGCGACCGGATGTAGCCTTACGTTTCGGAAGTCTGCAGGTTTGGAACCTCCGGGATCTCGTTCAGTTTGTGCGGAAATGGCGTCAGCTTCTTGTATAATCCGATCAAGATCACCAGATGGCTGATGATGAAAGGAAGCCAGATTGGCAATATCGCTTGGGTTTAGTGAACTCGGAAGGCTGGTTGCCAACCTTTCGCAGAATTCATTTGTGTATAGAACATGAAGTCTGGTACTATAGCCTGCCTTGGCTTTTGGGCACAGAGTTTCCTCGAGACTCAACGAACTATTCGAGAGTCCTTCAAGATTGCGATTTGCGCGTTGTCCTACCTTGCCAATGTCATGAAGTAACGCACCGAGCGATACAGCGAGAAAAGAAGCATCTTCCTGCATGCAAGTGTCTCATGGTTGATTTGGTAAGCCCACCTGTAGCATGTCATCCAACGGAAGCCATGCTCTGTCCATTCATTTATTGCTCACAATAAACAAACGAGAAGGGCCGCTTGTCAATCAGTTTGTGGCTCTGAAGAAGCACTAAAGAGAGGTCAAGTAGCAATGACTTGTGCTTATGCGGTAGGTTGGATTGAAATGTTGATTCAATGAGGTCACTTCCAGCGAGTTCCAGGCTTTAGACGATTGGATTAGCATGACCGGATTTTAGTCTTGTTGGCCCTCAAGAAAACACTGTGTATGGTGTCGGTGAGGACTTGGCGTGGCTGAGCTTCTTTTTGGGGGCCATGTCCGCTGTAAATGCCCAGCATACAATAGGGGACGGACCTCTCGACCCGTCCCCGTGTATACTACTGCCTCGTTCCCCAGAGCTTTGGACTTGACCCTACTTCAGCAGTAGCATCCTTTTTGTATCAGTGTATTCCCCTGCTGTCAGTCTGTAGAAATAAACACCGGATGCGATCCCGTTAGCGTTCCATGTCACCTCGTGCGTTCCCGCCTGACGATACTCATCTACCAGTGTTGCCACATTCTGTCCGAGAATGTTGTAAATGTCCAGACGAACATCCGAGGCTTCAGGCAGACTGTAGATGATCGTTGTGGTCGGGTTGAAGGGGTTTGGGTAGTTCTGCTTCAGGCTGTATTCGGTCGGCAGTGTACCGGTGGATATCACTCTTTCGAACCGAGGCTCCAGATGACCGCCACTTTCTGCGACAATCACTGCATCAGTGATTCTAAGCTCAGTGTTCTCACCGTTAGTGATTCTGACGAGTTCACTCTGACCCGGCATGATCATAGCCTGACCATACAGATCAAACAGACCTACTCTGAACACGCCATCGACATTGCCTGAGAACACATCAATCCCGTCCACCAGACTCTCCACATGGACATTATCCGCACTGCCACTAACCGCGAACTCAAGCTGAACTGCCTGAACAGTCTTGTCGGCTGACAGAGTAACTATCTGCTTTGAGTCAACGCTTGCGGAGGCAATATCGGCGGAGCCGACAAACAGTTTGGCAAACAGCGAGTTGTCGTTTGAGCAGGCTGGAACAGGAGCGGGGCCGCCTGAGAATACATAGTTAATGACATAGATTATGTCATCGATGTCGGTCCCACAGCTACCGTTCGCATCGCCGGTCTTCGCATTGCACGATGGCTCCGCGCCACCTTGGAATACATGCTGAATCAGATAAACAACGTCGTCGATGTCCACTCCACAGTCACCTTTTGTATCACCCGGACGGTAGAAGTCTACAACGATCGAATCTCTAACCACGATCGGAGTGTACTTGTCTGTATTCGTGTCGACGAGGCTTACGCTGAAACAATCGAGTTCCGCGCACACAGTTGTGGTGTCCGGTCCGACAATCCAGAGCGAATCGCAGGTGCAATCTCCCGGCAATAGAATGTACGCAATCGGGATATCGATTGTCGTCTCATCCACTGGAGGCAGGGGACCTTGCCCGCTACTGACATCGTTGATCCAGTAGAGATCAATTATTCTGTCTTCGGTATTGACAGTACCTGATACCATGTCAGCACCTTCGAGCCTCGTCCCAACGAAACTCACACCTGTGGGATCGAACTCCCAATCGTATGTCATAGGCAGACGACCACCTTCCACGGGCCGGTAGTTCTGCAAGTAGATCGGGAACATAGGGGGTAGTGCAGAGTAGTGCTCCGAGGTACCTATAAATATACTATCTGCGTCGTACTCTCCACCCCAGTCGAGTATCTCTATGGACTCTGAAGACGTTTCGAAGGTCAACTGACGACGAGTAATCAGATTACCATCGCTCTTCATGATCCAGAGATTAACGGTGCCATGCTGTCCCCCGACGTATGAGCCAAATGCAATCCACTCTCCATCTGCTGAGAAGTACGGACTTACGTCGATGGTCCCCGGAGGACTCAATAAGTCGGCTCCAGATCCGCATCCCTGCGTCAGGTAGATTCCATAGTCATCCGAAGTATAGAAGGCTATGTCATCATTATGCCAGTCCTTAGCCATATGATACAGGGGGCCGGGGCTTGGCAAAGCACATACGTTATCAAAGTCAGGAAAGTCAGCAAGATACATTTCATAGCCATTCGTGTAGACAATCTGAGATCTATCCGGTGAAAGGACTGGCGATGTGAAGCTGCCGGTGAGTCCGCATGTCAGGCATTCACGACCGGAACCATCAATGTTGATTTGCTCAATTTCATAGTTCGGATAGCCGGGACCGCTAGCGAAAATAAGTGTCGCATTATCGACCCACTCAGGGCGTCTCTTCCTGCCACCGTCATATGTGACCCGGTTGATTGACCCTGATCCATCCGCATTAATCCAATACAGATCGTACTGATCATTACTACCGTCCATGTCCGAGCAAAAGACAAACTTGGTCCTGTCAGGTGAAAGCGCACCGCCCCAGACTCGAGTACCTCCGGGCTCACAAAGAGTATCTCTCACACCAGTCGTGGGATCAATACGCTCGACAACCCACGGACCATTCGCTTTGTTGGAAAAGTAAATGCCGTCGTTCTCCAGGGCAAATCCGCTCGACGTCCAGCCAATAGCAAGAACCACTACTAATGCCAGAACCATCTTCAGTGTCATACGTCTCATTCTCTCCTCCTGCGTTGTTGCTCTTAGATTTGTTCTCACAGATTGTAGGTATCCATAAGACTGTCTTGTTACTTTGAAGTAGATAACGGAGAGTCGATCTGTAGAAAGAAATTCGAGAAAAGGGTGAGACAGCTAATCCGTGGTTCCACGTATCAGCTTGCCTCCGTGATAGACCGCCACGAGGTCTTTGAGTGATTGACGAAGTGAGTCGGGCGTCGAATAAGGCTGGGAATC
>CAYUFO010000003.1:19735-26779 GCA_964443985.1 uncultured archaeon
AAAGAGGTAATAATTCAATCGGTAAAATGAGCCATCAGCGAATCTGGCGTCTACAGGCATGAAGTTGGAGTCAAGCACATAGTGCACAGTTGGCAGATCACTTCTATTGATCCGCTTGCCAGTCTGTCTACTAACTACTCCAACCCCTTCGACAACGACGATTTCTCTCTTCCCATCAGACTGAGGGTTTGATACATCTTGCACGAAGTTCCTTATACCATCCTCCACTTCCGATAATCTTGTCTGTGGAAATGCAAGATACACTGAGTGGCTGCCGTAATCCATCTTGGAAACTCTGAAATACTCATGGTCATAAGGAGGACTCACGCCGGACAGGCTGTCCAACGGGACGACCATCAGGAATGCCCGCTCAAGGCCGTTATTTGTGCCACATACTACGAGATCCAACCCACCATCAGAATCAACATCCGCCACGAATGGCTCAACATGGCCGATGTGTCCACTATGCAGGTAAGGTCCCGAGATGGGTATAGAGTCTGGCCCCCAGAACATTATCTGCATCCTTGCGGGATACGATGCACCGCACAGAGTAACCACTCCTATATCCCTGTTCTCATGTCTGATTACGCAAAGGCGCGGGCACGAGTACCCATGCTCAGCCGTGAAACCCAGCTTTGGATAGGCCTTGTCTCCGGGATAGGATGTCGGGACATATGCGGCCTGCTCCCATTTCAGATCACCTTCATTTCCATAGTATCGGAACCTTCCATTTCGAACTGTCTTGTCACCGGAAGATCCAATGGAAATGAAAACCTCATCTCGACCGTCTCCGTCGAGATTGACAATCTGGTATTCAAACTCGCTGTTATCCTTAGGAAGGCTGAATTCGCTGCCGCCATTAGTCTCGGCTATTTCAGAAGCCCAGACCTCATGATTATCATTGTTTAGGGCAACAAATTCGTTATTACTTAACTCCACTTCCGCTATCCGCCAGTCAAACCAGGGCCACGCCTTCGGATATATCAAGCAAAGCAAAAGGTAGGTCAAGATCAGGAGGAGTGGAACTTGGACCCGCAACATGCGACCGTATATCGTAACTGCATTTCTTGCTAAATCAAGCGGACAGACGCGTTCATCGCGGATTATGTTACGGTTGCCCACGGCATCTGCGAGCGTGGCTACAGGGGCAATTTGGAGATTTCGTTTGGGAAAGGTCTTCTTCAGCTCCGCAACTACCGATCGTGCTGTTTCATAGTTGGCTTCCGGAACTGCAACATTCCTAACCGGCGAGAAATAGGCACGCTCAATCTTCGCACCAAGGCTCTCGTCATTGACGGCGGTCACATTCCCCTGTTCGTCAATTCCACCTGTCACAGCAAGATCACACGCCACCAGACTCTTGCGAGTCTTGACCTGATCTCTACTCAGGTTGACATCTGTAATTAGTGCCGCTGCGAGGCCTATTGAATCACCCGTGAATGTGTGATCGGAGTCATCGATACTCAGACGAAGGTTGTATTTGGTGCGTCGATCTAGACCATTCCGAGATTTTGACCGGAATCGACGCACAGCATTGACAGCTTTGTAACCCGCCCCAACGAAGGGGTCATCCGGAGCTTTCGGGACATTGTCGAAGACCAGTGTGTCTTCATCGGCATTCTTCGACAGAGGTTCTATAGTGGCTCTAAGACTCCGCATCCGTCCACGACCCGTCTCCGCACCGTCGGATTTCTCGACAAAAAGCGCCAGCACAGATGAGTCACTTCCGAGCGTGCGAATCTCATCGAGTTCCTTTTGTATTTCATCGAGAACGCTGCTGATACGCGTATCTGAAACAGACTCAGCGGCAGCTTCAACCGAATCGAAATGTGTATTACTAATGTCGACACCGTAGAAGTCCGCAAGCGTCCGCACTGCATCATCAATCTCGCCAACATAGAGCAGCTTCCGAGTGTCTTCCATTACTGTCTCGCCTTGCGAATCTGCAATTTCTCGTCGATCCGATACACAATCGAGGCTCCTGAGAAATGCAAACATGTCAGACAGTTTACGTAGCTCATTTGGATAAAGATCGTAGACATCTCTTTGCATCACGGGGAGCTTCACAAGTGAAACAAACTCACGGATGTAGTCATCAAACAGAGGATTTTTAGAGGCTCTTCTGATCAGCGGCATGAAATCGACCATTCTGAGAAGCTGCAGATCGCGTGCAGTCAGATTCAGAAGATCGGACTTTAGTTTGCCAAACTCTCTTTCAAACTCGTTTGGTGATATCATTTGTCGAAAATCCGGATTCTGAGCTCCGCACCGGGATCGGTCAGTTCGAATGTCACCGGCTTGTTCGGACCGGCAATGCTTTTGTGCACCGTTTCGCCCTGAGAAACAACCACCCTCGTCTCGCCAAAGTCAGTCTTGCCATTCAACTCAGTTATCCACAGGCTGATCTGGTGCCCCTCGGTCTTGCCTTCCAGACGGATCCGTATCCGATCCCCCTTCTCGGTAGACAGCTCGGTCTCCTCGGAATACTCGGTCCTGTCACGGTCGTACGCTATGGGCTCCAGATCAAACTCAGCATGCGGAAAGACTATCTGCCACTTCAGCATCGCGGCATTCTCTGGCAGGTTCCCCTCAATCACACCACGGCCCCGGTTGTCCGTCACAATATCCCAGTCGAGTTCCGGGATCCGTATCAGGGCATGCGCCGCCTGCTCCGGTTTCTCGGTCACGAGCTGAAGATAATCGGGATTGTCTCCCTCGCCGCGCTTAAGACGAAGTATCATATCGGCTTCCTGAGATCCGAAAGTCGCAATCAGGCTATCTTGTCGTTCTGCCTCACCATCTGCAGCCATGCGGGACTCTCCTTTTCTTGATGGCCTGACCAATAGCTCTAACTCGACTACCCCATGTTGATTCTTCTCAGAACGGAGGCCACTGACAATACGCTTAGCTGCACGAACAAACTCCTCATCACTCGCATTGGAAGTTGCCTTCGAGTATGATCGATATGAGTCGCAGAATTCGGTACAGAACTCGCATTCCTTTACATGCTCTTTGACCCGCTGCAGGTCAGAGATTTGGTCCAATCGACCGTCAACCAACGCCTTAAGTTCTTTCTTGCTCGGGTGCACAGCTACACTTCGCCTCCATTCTTATAGAAAGTAGAAGCCAATTCCCCTGATTGTAGGATCATTTCTAAGTTTATCGCAAATGCACTCAATCGTCGATTGAGCGACGGTGTCGATTACGAACTTGAAGTGACTCTGATAGTGCTCCTGAGAGAAACTGGGATCCAGATCACGCATATATGAAGGAAAACTACTATGGCTGCCATCGAAGGTGAAGTCGATAACGATAGCTTCCAATGCGTCCGTAACCCGCCTTGCATCCTCTGTCGAAATCCGCTCTTTTTCAACATATCTTTCAATTGAGAGTTTACCGACGGAATCCAGGCAGGCGTCCATGGCCTTCCAGGCAGTCCTCTGAACAGTCAGACACTCAGCATCAGAAAGTCCAGTGTATTTCGAGTCGATTGATGCGAATTCCGAGTTGACAGCAACGGCAGCCGCAATCAGGTCCTTGTGCCGAATTCTCTTTGGGAGGTCAGAATCCTCCGCAATTGTCGACAGTATCCTTCTCACCCATTTAGGCCGGCTTGTGGAATCGGCGAATGTCTGCCGTACAATTGCAAGAAGGGAATCGAAGTCGATTATCTCTGAGTCCCCGTCTGCAGGTCCAACGACAATGAACCCATGGCCATCAGATTCGACACCTTCCGCTTTCAGCGCAGAATTGAAGGCCTTGCGGAGCTTGGCAACCTCAGGAAACTCTCTGGTGGCACACTTGGCATATTCCTGTCTGCACACACCGGCGATCATACCGCGAAAGTATGCTTCCACTGTCTCCGGTTCTTCTGAGTCAATATCATCACCGAAACGTCTGGTTAGAGACTCGATAGCTGTGTGACATGGAGTGCCATCTCTGGGTGCGAGGAATGAGCCCATGAAGTCGTTCGCGAGATCGAACGCAGATATATCCATTGACCTCGAGGCCCCGCCTGACGCAAAACACGACTTGATAAACCGCTCCGACTCTCTGAGACACAACTCGACAAACGCCAACTGTGCCGTGTGGTCAGATGGAGTCTTCAGGAATCTGAGGATTATGTCAATAGTCGTAACAAGGTTTGACTGCGTTTTCACTTTAGTGCGCTTTCCATGGTGCAACCACGTTGCTTATCGAGTATTCAATGGACCGACATGACCAATTTACAACACGACCATCTCAATTGTCAAGTGGTCATAGCGTCAGTTGGGTAGTCACACGATAGACTGAGCTGCAAACAACGGTCAGCTTCCACCGTGGTCCGAGCTATTTGCAGAAGAGCTATTACAGCGGTACAAAATGAAGAGTGAATTGCGGACACAGTTTACTACAGGATCTACTCCGCACCAATATGAGAGAAACAGCGCTAAAGCTCATTTATCTCCGACTCCAGGTTTTCTACCGTTTTCATGATCCAATCGAACTTCGGGACATCACCAAATATCATTACCATCATATCGCGATAATCCCTTTCGAGGGCAGTTCTGATGCGATCTGGTGGCACCAACTTGAATGTACCAGGCTTTGCCTCATGGTATTTCGCCCACCCTCTATAGTAGTGCTTGTCCTTAAATTCGACCACTTCCTTGAGCAGCTCCAGATCAGCAAGAGCTTTTTCTTTGATTGGTGAATCAGCCATGAGTGCAAGATCATAGTAGTGCCTCGAGTAGCGCGTCGGACAAAGGCTTCCCTCAGGACGGTTCGCCTCGTGGTGCAAGATTGTCGCCTTCTCCCAGAAAGTCCTTTCAGCTTCGATGATCGGAACGGTGCATGTTGGTGAGCTAAACTGATCAGGGAATTCTTCCGCAGCATAGGGTGAGAATTCGTAGTCTCTATTGGGTCGCCAAGCTGAAATCGGTCCAATCTCCAAAAGCACTTCTGGACGAAGATACTCAGAATCAAAACTGGCAGGATAACCGACCTTTATCTTCTGGGCGTCATCCTCATCAATCTGCGCCACGCATACAGGCTCTATCAAATCCTGCAGTCGAGGCAGAAGAATCTTCTCCAAGTATTGTGTGGTGAGTTCTCTCAAGGCATCGTTGAATCGTCTCTGTTTCTTGCGAGATCGGTCAGCCATAATGTCCTCCTTAGTTATGACTTCTGATCTCAAAACCAGATCGATGTCTTCCGAGAATCGCTGGATCACCTTGAAGACTTTCGAGAGTGTCGTACCACCTTTGAACATTAGATTGTTCTTCTGATCCTCAGCGGAAAAGAGCTTTTTCAGTGTCCAACAAACCCAGAAGTCCTTCTCGATCACTTCATTCGCAATTCCTATACGACCAGCTGTCTCGGCAAACAGCTCTTCTCGATCTGCCTTGTCCCATTTTGCCACATCATCCATTAGATCTCGGCTCCTTACAGATATCTCTAATCGCGTCGTAAATCCACTCCGCCACGGTACGCGTATCTTTCATGACTTGGTCTCGCAATTTGGGATCAAGCCAATTTCGAATTTTAGAGATCGTTCCTCGTGTAATATGCTGTGCCCCCAGAGATTTCAGTGCTTGAACGATTATATAGCTCTCATGATGCTTGAAGCCCGTTTCCTTTGGTGGCACCTTCTGGAATGCAATCTGAGTTTTTCCGACTTTGTAGCTACGATCAGGTCCGTTCGATTGGTAGAGATATTTAGCAGGGATCTGTGTAGATAGGCCCAGAATGCTCAGTGCGGCAGGACCGCTTGGCTGGATATCCCATCTCCATTTGCGGGCGATTGCTCTGGCTACCTGATCTATATCCGGGCTAAGTTGCTGACCCAGCTTCTTCGAGTATCTGGGATAGTCGTAAATCCCTCGTATAACACGTCTTATGGTGCCTTTTTTCTCCAATCGGTGTAAGGCCAAGTCGATAGCTGATCGCCCAGCAATTGAAGCAAAATCCTTCTGGGAAAACGCCCAACCCCTGCCACGACCATATATCCTGCTAATTACTTTATTCTCAATACTTTGCATGGGTTTCGTCCTGTAACTTTTGTAAGGAAAATACTGTGTTTTTTCTTACAAAACAAGCTAATAATCCCAGTAAATATGGTAAAAGTGTCACCGGTCGGGTTAAAGAAGGCCGATTGTGGGCAGGTGAGAACCGGCCACGTTACATGTAGGTTTAGCCACAGCTTGTCCTGTATTTGCGGAATTCTGGCAAACCTCGCCTACAATATAACACGCCACAGTAAGCTTCAACTGTGGTGTGGGAACAGATCAGCCCCATATACACAGAGAGCTTCTTTTATTCGGTGCTCTTGACAAGAGAGATTGACCAGATCAATCCACGCCCCCGTGAAGGGGGCAACGGAATTGGCGGCGCGATCTATTCGTACGGCTACGTGTTTCAATCCACGCCCCCGTGAAGGGGGCAACCTGTCGATGAGTGGTCGAGTGCGGGAGTGCTCAAGTTTCAATCCACGCCCCCGTGAAGGGGGCAACCTGGAGCGCGAGCAGTTCCCGCATGACTGTAGCGTTTCAATCCACGCCCCCGTGAAGGGGGCAACTTGATGATTTAGTGGGAGACGGTGATGATAGAGGTTTCAATCCACGCCCCCGTGAAGGGGGCAACTCCAGCTTGCCGACGTCGGCGTTGGTCAACCGGCAGTTTCAATCCACGCCCCCGTGAAGGGGGCAACGGGGAGAGGTGAACCAACGAGCCAAAAAGGCTCCGTTTCAATCCACGCCCCCGTGAAGGGGGCAACGACTTACCCCGACTTAGTCGGGCGTTCTCATACGAGTTTCAATCCACGCCCCCGTGAAGGGGGCAACCAGCTTTAGGTTTCGAATTGTCTCGGCGTACGGTGCGTTTCAATCCACGCCCCCGTGAAGGGGGCAACTAGAGTTAAGTGGTGGTCCTAAGTGTCGATATAGGTTTCAATCCACGCCCCCGTGAAGGGGGCAACTCGATGTGGTATATATAGGTAGACACGTAAAACCGTTTCAATCCACGCCCCCGTGAAGGGGGCAACTCGATGTGGTATATATAGGTAGA
>CAYUFO010000004.1:0-5641 GCA_964443985.1 uncultured archaeon
TACCCAATCACCTATTTATTAGTATCTCCAATACCTATCAGAGCAATAGAATGTATGTCATCCTTGTGGGGGGTGGCGACACGGGTCGCGCCCTTGCCACGCACTTGGTAGGCGAAGGCCATGAGGTCGTCATCGTCGAGGAAGAGGAGAAGCGGGCCAGGGATCTCGCCGAAGACCTTGACGCGCTCGTCATCCACGGCGACGGATCGTCGACGGAGACCCTCAAGGACGCCGGCATCGACAAGGCCGACGCCATGGCTATCATGACCCACAACGACAACACCAACTTGACCGTCTGCCAGATGGCCAAGAAGTTCAACGTCTCCCGCATCGTCGCCCGCGTCAACGACGCCTCGAAGAAGGACCTCTATATCGGCTTGGAGATAACGGCCGCCATCTCGCCCATCACGGCTCTCGTCTCGTACTTCAAGAACGCCCTCATCCAGGAGGCGGGCAGCCGCTCGATTTCGTCCATCGCCAACGGCAACGCCGAAGTCATCGAGCTCAAGCTCGGCAACGAGGACCTCGACGGGAAAAAGGTCGAGGACGCCGGACTGCCGAAGGGCAGCATCATCGCCGTCATCTACCGCAACGGCGAAGTCCTCATCTGCGAGGACGAGACCATCATCCGCAAAGACGACATCCTCACCGTCATCACGAAAACCGAAGTCGTCAAGGACGTCCTCACCATACTGAAGGGTTAGGGTTGTCCCGGTTTGCTGAGACTTCTTTTTTATACGTGCAGCAGTCCCGCCATTTCGAGTATGAGCATGGTGCCGACGCCGGCGAGGCCGAATAAGGCGGTGACCAGCAGGGTGGCGAGGGTGGGGGGTATCTTTACGCCGAAGACGTAGTGGAGGACGAGGAGCGCGAAGACGCCGGTGACGCTGTTGATGATGACTTTCTTGATGGCCTTCCAGAAGAGCATGAGAAAGGCGACGAGCGCGAGTATGACGAAGAACGACGAAAGGAAGGTCGCAGGGAAGAGGAGGGGGTCGGCGGGCATTTTCTCTCAGAGGAAGGCGCCCCCGATAGAGAGGACGACGAGGGCGAGGACGCCGGCGACGCCGAAGACGGCGGCGATGACGAGGGTGAAGGGAATGAGGGGGATGCCGAGCCCGATCTCCGAGAGGATGAGGAGGGCGATGAGGCCGGTGACGGTGTTGTAGATCCAGTGCTTGAAGAGGCCCATGACCTTGGAGAACACGGCAGCGGCTACGAGGAAGGCGACGACGTAGGTGGCCATGAGGCGGGCGTCGGCAGAAAAGGCGAGGCCGAACCAGCCGAGGACGGTGGCGACTGTGTCGAGCATGACGTCGATGAGGTCGAATAGGTAGCCGATGACGAGGTTGGCGTAGTAGCGGACGCTGTCTTCGACGCTCATGATAACCGATTGGGAATCGACGGTATTTATGTGTGGCTCCTCCCACTAGTTTATCGGGCAAACTCGGAGGAACAAGGCATCATGGTATTGATTCCATACCAGTGGATTTCGGCGGCCGCCCTGATGGTCAACATCTTCTACGGCATCGCCATCTACAGCCTCAAGCCCAAGGGCAAAGTCAACCGCTTCTATACGCTCATCGCGTTCTTCATGTCGGTGTGGCTTCTCGGCGAGATGATGATGCAGCGCACCATCGTGGGCGCCGAGGCCGATTTCTGGGCGCGCTTCTCGTTCATCGGGCTCTCCTTCGTCCCATCGCTGCTTTTGGAGTTCAGCACCATCTACCCCGTGAAACGGAGGTTCTTCCAGCAGATAAACAACCTGAGGGCCATGCTCTACGCGCCGAGCTTCGCCTTCCTCTTCCTCACCTTCTCAAGCAAAAGCATCGTCAAGGGACTCCTCTACCAATACGACACGTTCTTCATCTCCTACGGGGACCTCTTCCCCTTCTACGCCGCCTACTTCGTCCTGTCGCTTTCCATCGCCCTCGTCAACGCCATCGAATCCTACTGGGAGTCGAAATCTCCAGTGGAGCGCAGGCAGCTCGCCCTCTTCATGGTCGGCGTCGCGATACTCCTCCTCGTCGGCGCCTTCGTGGACATGATACCCTACATCGTCGGGGGGGGAACGTACCGGGCCCTCAACATCGCCTCGCTGTTCTCCATGGGCGTCATCGGCTTCGCCGTCGGCCACCACGGCCTGGCCGACATCAAGCCGTCGCTCGAGTCGATTGGCAAAAAGACCGACAAATGGGACGGCAGGCGAATCTCGCCGGGGACGAGCTACATCATACAGGAAGCCCACCCCGAAAAGGCCTACAAGCTCTTCGTCTGCGCCATCCACCAGGGATGGTACGGTCTGTGCTTCACCCGGGAGCTGCCGGACAAGGTCCGCGAACGCTACGACATCACGACGACACCGCTCATCTGGCTCACCGAGATAGATTCGAAGGACCCCTGCCTGAGGCCGCAGGAGCTCGAGATGATAAGCCACACCATCACGGAATTCATCGACAAGTCGGAAAACAGCGTCGTCATCCTCGACGCGCTCGAATACCTCGTCACCTACAACGACTTCAATCGCGTCCTACGTATGATACAACATATACGTGACGTCATATCCACCCACAAGGCCGTCCTTCTCATCTCCATCAATCCCGCGACCCTGGAGGACCGGCAGACCCAGCTCCTCTTGCGCGAGCTCGAGGAAATGCAGTAATAAAACATCAAATGCTCGCGATGTCCCAGTTGTCGACGTCCTGGGTGTAGACGTATGACCCTTCCCCGCTATCGCGGGACTTGCCGAGGATGTGCGGCGACTTGACGCCGTTGACGATGGCTATGACCTCTATCTTCTCCTTTCGTTGCGGCGAAACCCGCGCACCCCACGTCACCATGGCCTTGGGGTCAAGGCCCTGCGTGAGCTTCTCCCCGATACGGTTGGCCTCGCCGAGCGTCATGTTGTCGCCGCCCGTGATGTGGATGAGCGCACCCGTCGCCCCCGTATAGTCGACGTCCAAGAGGGGATGGCTGAGGGTGTTGGTGACGGCCTTGTCGACGCGGTCGGGCCCCTCTCCGTCGCCCACGGAGATGACGGCGACCTTGCCGCCGCCGAGGACGCTCTTGATGTCTGCGAAGTCGAGGTTGATGAGGCTCGGCTCCTTGATGGTTTCGGTGATGCCCTTGACGGCTCGGGCGACGACCTCGTCGGCGACGGAGAACGCCTTGTCGAGGGGGAGATTGGGAACGTACTGGACGAGCTTGTTGTTGTCGAGGACGACGACGGTGTCGGCGACCTTCCTAAGATTGTCGATGCCCGCCCGAGCCTTGTCGAGCCGGGCGCGCTCCAAGGCGAAGGGAAACGTGACGATGGCGAGGACGATGGCCCCCTGCTCCTTGGCTATCTCTGCGATGACTGCCGCCGACCCCGTGCCGGTGCCGCCCCCCATCCCCGCGCACAGGAACAAAAGATGCGTGCCCTCGAGTATCTCGGCGAGCTCGTGATGGCTTGCCTCGGCCGCCTTGGCGCCGAGCTCGGGAAACCCGCCTGCCCCCAAGCCCCGCATCAACTTGGCGCCGATGAGGATCTTGGTGACGTTCCCCTCGAGCTTGCTGAGGTCCTGCTTGTCGGTGTTGGCGGCGACGAGCTCGGCCCCCTCGACCCCGATGTGCTGGAGCCGTGAGACGGTGTTGTTGCCGGCTCCTCCGGTCCCCAAGACCACTATCTTGAGGGTCTCAGCGTCTTGGACGCTGTCGATGTCGCGCTTTTCAGTCGAACCATGCTGTATGGCCGCATTGACGATTGAATCCATTTTTCACCAACAAAAAACTCTCTGCAATCACGGCGGGAACCACTATGCCATCCGCCCCCATGCGAGTGCAAGTATATTACCGGGGTGCGATATAAAAATACCAGGACCCGACCGGGAAAAAGCCACCGGAATCGCCTGCATTTATAACCCCCGACTGCGGAAGTATCAATCGGTGAACTAGGCTGGGGGATTAGGCGTCCCCTGTCGCTCCAAACCGCCTTCACGGGAGAGCCGAACGCCGGCGGGCGCCGAATCGTCTGCCAGGACGGTCTGGCGCGCACGCGATGAATTCTCGTCTCGCCGGATCACACGATGCGGTCACCGGGTCAGGCCTTGACGGGAGCAGCCCCAACCGCATCCGACGATGCTGGCGAGGCCGCGGGAACGAGCCTGCAGCCAGGTACCCCGGCCCGTCGGACGACGCGGTCACCGCCGGCCCGTTCGCCACCCACCTTTTTACAAAGGTCGATTAAAGGGCCTATCTTCGCTGAAGGTTTCAGGATTGAACTCGCCCGATAGGTCTGAGCCGAGATGGAGCACTTCTCATCTATCGATGGCCCTGATAAATAGATTCTTGTTTCTTTTAGCCGAGGACGATGGCCAAGAGGACTTCGAGGATGATGAGGGCGACGGTGACGCCGACGATGAGCTTGGGTTCGAGCTTGGGGCCGCCCTCGTCGACGTCGAAGTAGCGGATGAGGCCGGCGCCGCCTGCGGGACCCTGCATCTTGCGCTTTTTGAGGGGGGGCATTTTTGTGGACTGCTCACAATGTTTTACGACAAGCCCCTATTAATAGTTAGCGATGAAGGGGCGAGGAATGTGTCAGGGCGATCGGGCGGGGATACCAATCCCCTTGGCAGTCGTCGTTTTGCTGTCGGTGCTGGTGACTGCATCGTGGAATGCGCGAGGAGATGACGAGCTGGGGGGAGAGCAGCGTGTCTTTTTTATCTCGGCCCCCGCAAAAACGACCCTTGGAGACGAGCTCCGCATCAGTGTGGGCAGCAGGAGGGTAGTGAACGTCTCGGTTGCCGTGTACGCGGGCAGGGAGGAACAAAGCAGGTTCATGCAGGATATCACGGTCCGGGGGAGGAAAGTCGTAGCCGTCCCCCCCACAGTCATCAACGCCACGGGGGTGTGGAGGGTGGAGGTGAGCGACGATGCCACCCTTCTGCGGCAATCCATTTCCGTCGTCAGTGCGGCGACGACAACGGTGGATGCCGAGATCCGTGACTACCGTCAGCAGCACCATACGCTGCTCAGCCAGTTATTCGAGACGCTTTACACGCACCGCAACCTCATATCCCTGTTCCTGCTCGTCCTCTCCGGGCTCGCCTACGTGTACTCGAGGACGCGTCGTTGAGCGTGCATTTTTAGTGTGGCGGCGCTAGTCTATTAGCATGACGCGGGTGGTGTGCCTTTCAGCCGTCATGGCGATAATCATGCTGGCGCCGTCGGCCGCCGCTCTCTTCTCTCACCCCGACCAAGCGCAGGGACCCGTGCTCGTCGATGCCTTGTTGGAGCGTCAGCTCAGACGAGCAGGACCTTCCGAATCCGTCGACGTCATCGTGCATTTCACGGACCGCGGGCAGGACCTCGCGCCGACCCGGCGGCTGGAAATCCTCTCCGCTACCGACCTTCCCCTAAAGAGGCTCATCTACGACTACCCCTACCTCGACGCCATGGCTGTGCGGTTGACGGTCGACGACGTCGCCCGCATGAGGGCGCAGCAAGGGGTCCGCGGGCTCTACGCGAACCGGCAGGTCGCCATTCTCGCAGGCGACGTCACGGGGGGCGTCGACCCGCTATTGCGCATCAGCACGGGCTCCATCGGCTCCAAATACGTCAACGACGTCCTCAACTACACTGGCCGCGGGGTGACGGTGGC
>CAYUFO010000004.1:5741-10090 GCA_964443985.1 uncultured archaeon
GCGGCCGCCCTCATGCTCGAAGCCAACGGGAGCCTCACGCCAGCCGACATCAGAGCAAGGCTCATGCACACCGCCACCGAAATCGAGAACGACCCCAACACCGTCTTCGACCAAGGCGCAGGCCTCATCAACGTGAGCCGGGCCATCACGCAACAGCTATCAGCGACGATTAACGGCTCGGACCGGTGGGAGGCCGTGGCGAGACCGGATTCCCCGCAAAAAACCATCCTCACACTCTTCAATGAAGGAGGGGAGAGCCTCTCCCTCAACGTCTCGGCCTCAAATCTCACGACGGGGAAAGGTGATAGGAGGATAGCGTCATCGGCCATTTCCCTGCCCTCCTCGATAGCGCTAGGCGCCGGGGAATCCGTCAACGTCTCGGTCAACATCACCCCACCCACAGGAACCTCCCCCCACACTTACGGCGGCGTCATCTTCGTCGAAGCCAACACCTCGGAGCGGCTTCGCGTCCCCGTCGTCGTGTCGGTGCCGTTGGTAGGGAACGGGGTGTTTTATGCGAACGCCACGACAAGCGCCGACTGGGGCGACCACCTCTACTTCGCCCTCGACAACGACAACGCCACGGCGATGCGGGTGACGCTTTCGTGGGCGACGGCATCGACGAACCTCGGCCTTTCAGTCTATGACCCGGCAGGATTCCTCGTGGGGGCGTCCGATATGGCTTCGTCCACCAACGAGAGCGTCGACGCGCCCGTCATCGGGTCGTCGCGCTACTGGGTGGAGGTGAACGCGTCAAGCCTTGCTGCACCCCCTACGGCTTTCACCGTGGCGGTCTCCTACGACGGCAACGTGTCCGTGACGCCTGCGTCCTGGGAGCCGACGCTCGCCGTCAACGAGTCGGTGAACACATCCTTCACGGTCGAGAACACGGGACCTGGGACCTTGGAGAATCTGAGCCTGTCGCTCGTGGAAGCGCAGACAATAGAAATCCAAGAGACCAATGGCACCGTGAGCGAATCTAGCTATGCCCCCTACTGGTCGTTCGATTCGACGGGGACGAACAGGAGCGGCGTCACCCACCTCTCGGCGAACCTTACCTGGACGAATGCCTCCAAAGACCTCGACCTCGCCCTCATGTATTCGAACGGCACCAACTGGCGCTACGACACCGACGGCCGCTACTGCGGCTGCCACTGGAACGACCTCATAAACGAATCCCGGGAATCCATCCCCTGCATCGACATCGCGCATCTGCTCGTCGCCTACGACGACGTGGGCATCGGCTTGAGGAACAACGAGACGCCCGAATCCTTCACCCTCTCAGTCTCCCTGTGGCGCTATGAACCGTCGACGGGCGCCTCCGTCACGCCCCCCACGATATCATCGCTCGCCGCGGGCGGCACGGCCAACGCATCGGTCTCCCTCGACGGCGGCATGCTTTCGGCCGGCTCCCACGACCTCGAGCTCAGGATCGAGGATGCGACGGGGGCGCGGCTCTCGGTCACGCCCATCTCGGCCACCGTCACGACATCGACGGTCTGCCCCGAAAACCACCAGTGCGAGACGCTCGCCGGGGGATGGAACCTGATAGCCCTGAACCTTGCCCCATGAGCGACGGGATCGCTCAGCCGAGTCTTTTGAGAAATTCGCGGGGATTGTCGCAGACGACCTTCGCCGCCTCCTTTTCGGTGAGGCCCGCCCCCCGTGCCACCCGATAGGCCTGCCCCTGCCCGACGAAGTCGCCGGGCCCGTGGGCGTCGGTGTTGAGGAGAAGGAGCGCGCCTGCCTTGCGGGCGAGGCTCGCGACGTGGCCGTTGGCAAGGCAGTGGCCGGCTCGTGTGGAGAGTTCGAGGGCGACGCCGTTTTCAGCGGCGATCGCCGCGTCCTCGGGGGAGAGGAGTCCCGGGTGGGCGAGGACGTCGACGTGCTCGGATTCGACGGCGGCGTGGTTGGTGCCCTCCTCGACGGGCTCGACGAGCGTCTCGCCGTGGACGACGACGAACTCGGCGCCAAGCTTCTTGGCCTTCACCGCAAGGGCGTCGATCTTCGCGGGCGGGACGTGGGTGAGCTCGGCGCCGACGTACACGTCGATGCCGTCGCGTTCCTGCTCTTTGACGGCAAGGAGGTTCTTGACGAGGTGTTCGACGTTGGTGTAGTCGCAGTGATCGGTGATGGCAAGCCCCGCGTACCCCGTCATCTGGGCGCGGCGGACGTGCTCTGCGGGTACGAGCACGCCATCGGAGAAGAGCGTGTGGCTGTGGAGATCATAGCGGGCGCCCAAATCCTTCTCCGTCATCGAGTAAGGATACGGTGTCCAACTATAAATTATAAAGGAAGCACCCGTAAATCCTTTGCGCCATGAAGATAACGTTCTTGGGGACCGGCGGCTGCGTGCCCACCGAGGACCGGGGATTGCCCGCCGTCGCCATCGAACACTTGGGCGAGCTCATGCTCTTCGACTGCGGCGAGGGCACCCAGCGGCAGATGCGCATCTCGGGCATGAACTTCATGCGGCTCAACCACGTGTTCCTGACGCACCTGCACGCCGACCACTATCTCGGGCTCGGCGGCATGATCCAGTCCATGGAGTTCCTGGAGCGGGAGGCCGACCTGCACATCTACGGCCCGCCGGGGATGAAAGACACCATCGAGGGACTCCTTTCGCTTGGCACCTTCAACCTAAAATCCTTCAAGGTCGACGTCCACGACATCACGGCGGGACTCGTCCTCGACGAGAAGAAGTTCCAGGTGACCGCTACGAGAAGCGTGCATGCCAGGGGGAGTCTTGCCTATTGTGTAGAAGAAAAGGCGAAGAGGAAATTCCTCAAGCAAAAAGCGTTGGACCTCGGCATCCCCGAGGGCCGATTGTTCTCGAGGCTGCAGCGCGGAGAGTCCGTCGAGGTCGACGGGAAGACGTTCACCGCCGACATGGTGCTCGACGACCCCGTCGCCGGCCGCAAGGTCGTCTACACGGGCGACACCCGCTATAGCACCAACATCATACACTTTGCAGAGGGCGCCGACGTCCTCATCCACGAGGCCACCTACAGCGTCGAAGACGAGGACAAGCTCGCCGACGCCAATCACTCGACCACCGTCCAGGCCGCCGAGGTCGCCCGACAGGCCGACGTCGGAGAGCTCTACCTCGTCCACGTCAGCCAGCGCTACACGAAGCCCGACACCCTCGAAGCAGAAGCCAGAACCGTGTTCCCGGAAAGCCACGTCGCCCGCGACTTCCAGAGGGTCGCCGTCGAAAAGCACTGGTAGCCGTCTTTTTATGCCTTTGGACGTAATGCCTAGCATATGGCCGTCGAGGTGACCGTCGCAGGCGACGTCAACGTGGACATCGTGACGAGCCCCGTCGCCGATTTTCCGGCAAGGGACAGCCAGGCCCTCATCGACGACGTGACGATGTCGACGGGGGGATGCGCCGCCAACTTCGCCAAGGCGATAGCGACATTGGGAGCCGGGACGCGGCTCATCGGCAAGGTGGCCGACGACAGCTTCGGCGACTTCGTCCGCGCAGACCTCGCTGGCGTCGACTGCCGTTTCGGCGCCGCCGAGAAGACTGGCGCCACGCTCGCCATAGCCTTCGCAGACCAGACGCGGTCGTTTTTCACCTACACTGGAGGCAACGCGTCGTTTTCGGCTGCCGACGTCGACTGCGACCTCCTTTCGGGGCGCTTCCTGCATCTTCCGAGCATCGCCCTGACGGCGCTCGGGGGCGACATCACGGCAGTCATGCAGGCGGCGCACGCAAGGGGGCTGCAGGTGTCCTTCGACCCCGGCCCCGACCCCCGCGGCGTCTCGGATTCGATGAAAAAAACGGTGCTTTCCGCATGCGAGCGCACCGACATCCTTTTTTTCAACCAAAGCGAGGCGCAGGCCTACACGGGAACGGCGAAAGCGGAAGACCAAGCGGGTATCGTGAAAGACCTGGGAGTGGGGACCTTCGTCCTCAAGAAGGGCAAGGAGGGCGCAACCATATACCACCAAGGCGGCCATGAAGAGATCGCCCCGTTCACCGTTGAGAACGTCGCCGACACGACCGGGGCGGGCGACGTCTTCGACGCCGGCTTCGTCTATGGATTGCTTCAAGACTGGGTCATTCCAAAGGCGGGGCGGTTCGCGGCGGCAGCCAGCGCCATCAGCATCCGCTCGCCAGGCAACACCGGCTATCCGACCCGCGGGGACGTCGACGAGTTCCTGAGTGAACGGCAGTAGGGGCGTATATATATCTCACCGGCACATCTACTTACCAGCCATGGCTCAGCCCGTCGTCTTCGAGGTCTCCTTTGAGGTGTGCAACAAGGTCGGCGGCATCTACGCCGTCCTCGCAAGCAAGGCCGCCCTCATGGTCGATCTTTACAATGATAGGGATACCACCG
>CAYUFO010000004.1:10100-21436 GCA_964443985.1 uncultured archaeon
GGGCTATCTCACCGTCGGCTACTATGATGCCGGCAAGGCCCGCGTCGAGCTCGACGAAAAGGAGCCGCCCGAGGAGCTCGCACGGGTCTTTGAGATGCTCGCCTCCCGGGACGGCATCCGCTGCCACTACGGAACGTGGCTGATTGCCGGCAAACCCCAGGCCATACTCGTCGAGGTCGGAGGGTACCGGGAGCGCCTGGACGGCATCAAGGCGGGGCTCTGGGAGCGTCACGGTGTCGACTCGCTTGGGAGCGACGCCTGGTTCGACGACCCCGTCGCCTGGTCGACGGCCGTGGGCGTCCTCGTCGAGGAGCTCTCAAAGTCGACCCGGTTCTCTGGGCGCGACCTGCTCGTCCACTGCCACGAATGGCTCGCCGGCGGCACCATCCTCTATCTCAAAGACCGGGGCCTTGATATCCCCACGGTCTTCACGACGCACGCCACCATCCTCGGACGCAGCATGGCAAGCCAGGACATCGACCTCTACGAGCTCGTCAATCAGGGGCTCTCGAAGGGGGAGACCGCCGACGTCGCGCTCGCCAAGGCCCACAACTGCATGGACAAGCACACCATGGAGCGGGCGACGGCGCAGGCGGCGACGGTCTTCACCACCGTCTCGGAGATTACCGCCAAGGAGGCGGCCTACATCGATGGGAGAGAGGTCGACGTCATCCTCCCCAACGGCCTTGACGCCGCCAAGTATCCCGACCTCGAGGAGCTCTCGGTCGCGCGAAAGCGCAACCGGCGCATCATGCGGCAGTTCCTCGCCGCTTATTTCAACCGCTACTATTACGTCGACCTCGACGCCATCAGGAGCGTGTTCATCTCGGGGCGGTTCGAGTACCACAACAAGGGCATCGACGTCTTCATCCAGTCTCTCGGGCAGATGAACGAGCAGCTCAAAAGGGACAAGTCAGAGGCCACGGTGGTCGCCTTCATCTTCATCCCCACGGGCGTTCGCGGCGAGAGCGTCGAGGTCCTCAAGAACGTGTCGCTCTACGAGGAGATGGCCGACCGCGTCGACGACGAGTGGCCCCAGATAAAGGACCGCCTCCTGGACGCCCTCACCCGCGGACAGGTGCCCGCGACGTTCGAGGAGCTCGTCGACGACGACTTCAGAAAGATATGTAAAAGCATGATCGTCCATTTTACCAGCAAGAAGGGGGGTACGCCGCCGCTTTGCGCCTACGAGCTCTCCTATCCCGAGTCCGAGGATCCCATCATCTGCGAACTGCGCGCCAACGGCCTGCTCAATCGAAAGGAGGACCGAGTGAAGGTCGTCTACTATCCCGCGTACCTGTCGTCGGCCGACCGGCTCATCCCGCTCTCCTACGACGACGCTACGCTGACGTGCGACGTCGGCGTCTTCCCGAGCTACTACGAGCCGTGGGGCTATACGCCGCTTGAGGTCGCCGCCCAGGGGGGGCTGTCCATCACCACCGACCTCGCGGGCTTCGGCCGCTTCATCGACGGCAAGGGAGACGGCATCCATGTCTTGAAGCGCGAGGACCGGGCGTGGGAGGACCTCGTCGACGACCTCACCGCCAAGCTCACCGAGGTCGTGCTCTTGCCGAAGAAGGAGCGCATCAGGCGGCGCATCAACGCCAAGGAGCTCAGCTACCTCGCCGACTGGAAGGCGCTTGCAGATAACTATTTCTCCGCCCACGAGATGGCCCTTAACAAGGGCTAGCCCTGCTCGCGGCGGGCGACGAGCTGGGGCACGATTATCTTTGCGAAGTTTGTGGCGACGACGACGATGAGGGGCCCCACGAAGATGCCCACGGTCCCGAAGGCCGCCGGCCCGAAGATGTAGGCGAGCATCATGACGCCGAGGTGTATCTTCCTGCCTGCGACGTAGGGCCTGAGGACGAGATCGGGGAGGATGTCGACGATGACGTTGACGACGATGAGGAAGAACAACAGGAACGTCACATGCTCGGAAAGGACCCCGTTCGCGTAGACGCGCAAGCCGAGCCACAGAAAAAGGGGCACCCATACGAGCTTGAGTCCGACGAAGGGGATGAGGCTCGCGATGCCCGCGAGGATGCCCAAGAGGACGGGATAGGGTATCTGGACGAAGTCGCTTGGAGCAAGCGAGTTGAGGAAGATGAAGCTCGTGGCGGCGATGACGGCGGTGAGGCTCGCCGTCAGTATGTTGCCGAAGAAGACGTGGTAGAGGCCGCCGTCGACGTCGTCGAGGAACACGGACAGCCATATGCGCTCGGTGCAGCAGGTGCGGCGAAACCAGGTGACGACCTTGGGACCGTCTTTGAGAAGGTAGTAGCCGACGAAGAAGACGAGGATGAACTTCAACACGAGGTCAAGGGAGCTCGAGGCGACGTAGTAGATGAGCGAGCGGACGTCCTCGTTGCCGACGGCGGCTTCGAGCATGAGCTGGGGGTTGAATTCGTAGGCGACCTCCCGGTAGCTTTCGAGGGCCCGCCTGAGCGCCTGGGCCTCGGGCGAATGCATCTGGCCGAGGAAGTACTGGAGCTCGATGGAGGCGACCGAGAACGTGTAGACGACGACGGACACCACCGGCAGGATGAAAAGGAAGATGGCGATGAACGCCGAAAGCGACTCCCGCTTGAATTCTCGAAGCAGCTGGTAGTAGACGGGGCGGGTGACGTAGTAGATGAAGAGCGCGTACACGAAGACGTCGAGGTAGGGCGCCACCATCAGGAAGAGGAAGTAGACGAGGACGGCGGCGAAGAGCATCCAGTGCAGGTTTTTTATGAACCAGTCCGACGCCATGCCCGCCCCACCTATCAAATCACGGTCGTTGCTTGACGGCCGCCATCTTCGAGGAAAAGACGACGCCGATGGCGAGCAATACGATGCCCACGGCCGCCAGGGCTATCTCCCAGGGGATGATCTTGAAGAGGAAGACGAGGATGGACAATGCGATGGCGACGATGCCGAGCGACACGGCGATGGCGGCGGTGATGCCGTACATGAGGCGGCGGCCGAGGAGGTCGAGGGGTCTGACTATCTTGTTTTGCATGATGGCATCGATGCGCGAGGACACGTCGTGCTCGACGGACGTCAGGAACTCGCGGACGAACGACTGCAGGAAGTCCTGTATCTCTTTCTCGAATATCATCGCCACCGCCTCCGCCCGAAAAGCGAGGCGATGCTGTAGCCCGCCATGGCGCCGAGGGCGACGCCCGCCCGGGGGTGTTTTTTCACGAATTTGTCGAGGTCGACGAGGGCTTGTTCCAGTTCTTCCGCGCGTTTCTCGAGTTCGTAGCGCTCGTAGAGGTCTTCCCACTTGCGTTCGAGCTCCTTGAACTCCTTGGACGAGGATTTCGTGAGGTCGCGAATCTTGTGGATGGCGACGTCGACTCTCTTGTCGTCTGCGCGATCTTTTTTGTCGCCGTCGTCTTTTTCCGTGGACCGTCGTTTGATGCGGATGACCATCTGCCATCACCTCCCACTTGTGGATTGCCTATGGGAATACACGCTTAAAAGCCCCTCCAATTACTCGTAGCGCAGGGCGTCGACGGGCTTGAGGCCGGCGGCCTGGCGGGCGGGCAGGACGCCGGACACGCAGCCGACGCCGAAGCTGAAGGCGAGGGCGCCGACGACGAGCTCGGGGGAGACGTGCGCGGTGAGCAGGCCGGGGTTGCCAGACAATGCCACGGCATATTCGACGGACAGGCTCATCGCCAGGCCGATGACGATGCCGATGACGCCACCTATCATGCCGAGGATGCCGGCTTCGACGAGGAAGATGGTGAGGATGTCTGCGTTGGTGGCGCCTATGGCCTTCATGACGCCTATCTCGCGGGTGCGCTCCATCACCGACGTGTACATGGTGTTCATGATGCCCACGCCGCCCACGATGATGGCGAGAGCGGCGATGATGTAGACGATGTAGGTGACGGTGTCGATGACCGAGCCGATGGTCTCGAGAAGACTCGCGCTGGTCTCCACGGAGAAGTCCTCTTCCCCCTCTTCGACGTCGCGTGATTCACGGAGCTCCTCGGTGATGTCGTCGGCGATTTCCTCGACGTCGGCGCCGGACTTGCCCCGCGCCATGATGGTCATGTAGTTGTCGATGGCAAAGAGGTCGAAGGCGACGTCGATGGGAATGTAGACGTTCTGGTCGTCTTGGCTGTTGCCGACGGACTCCATGGTGGCGACGACTTCGAATTGTCGGCCCTCGATTGCGATGCGGTCGCGGATGCCGACGGCGTCGTCGAAGACGTCGGCCTGGGGGAAGCGGTAGCCGACCATGGCCTTGTAGCGGTCGTTTGACTTGAGCCAGCGGCCCTCGGCGAGGTCGACTGAGCCCATCTGCTTGACGAGTTCCAGTCGCTCGTCGACGGGGATGCCGGCGATGTAGGTGTAGCTGACCTCGTCGCCTGCCTCGATTTTGGCTATCTTCATGGCCATGGGCGCGGCGAGGTCGACGCCGCGCGTCGCCTCGACGGTGTCGAGGTCGTCTTCGGTGAGCTTGGCGCCGGCGCCGAAGTCGAAGATGCTGCCGCCCGGGGAGATGAGGATGATGTCGCTGCCGAGGCTTGCGAACTGCTCGTTGATGGCGTCCTGGAGGCCTTGGCCGAGGCTGATGAGGCTGACGACGGCGGCGATGCCGATGAAGATGCCCACCATGGTGAGCAGGCTTCGTATGCCTTTTTCCCTGAGTCCTTCGATGGCGAAGCGTGCGTATTCTGCTATCATGGCTTATCGGTAGCTCAATGCGTCGACGGGATTCATCTTTGCCGCCCTCCTGGCGGGGAGGATGCCGGAGAGGGCGCCGACGACGAAGCTGAATAGGAGTGCTCCGACGACGAGGTCGGCGCCGTAGTAGGCCTCGAGGAATTCGATGCCGCCGAGGTTGACGGCGGCCCAGGCGCCGACGCCCGAGAGCGTGAGGCCGAGTATGACGCCGATGACGCCGCCGACGGTGCCGAGGAAGCCTGCTTCGATGAGGAAGATGAGGAGGATGTCGCTGTTTTTGGCGCCGATGGACTTCATGACGCCGATTTGGCGGGTGCGCTCGAGCACTGACGTGTACATGCTGGTCATGATGCCGACGGCGCCGACGACGAGCGATATGGCGGCGATGACGACGAGGAAGTATTGGATGATGTCGAGGATGGCTTTGAGGCTGCCGACGAGTTGTTCGGCGGTGCTGACTGAGAAGTCTTCTTCTCCTTCGGAAAGGCCGCGGTCGCGGCGAAGGCGGCGTTCGATGTCGTCTGCCACCTTGGCCGGATCGGCTGAGTCGAGGGTTTCGGCGCTGATCATGTCGACTTGGTCGGGGACGTCAAAGAGGTCGCGGGCGGTCTCCTCGAGGAGGGTGACTTTGGTGTCGTGCATGGGGGTGCCGGTTTTCTCGTGGATGCCTGCGACTTCGAAGACCTGTTTTTTGATGGTGAGCCGGCCGCCGATGCGCAGCTTGTCCTCAAAGACGTCGCCGTGGGCGAGGTCGTAGCCGACGAGGGCCTTGGATGTGTCTGCGTCGCGCAGAAAACGGCCCTCTTCGACGTTGAAGAAGTTGATTTTCTCGATGAATTCGAGGTCTTCTTCGTCGACTGAGACGCCCATGACCGTCAGCGTCCGCGTCTCGTCTTTGTGGGTGACGGCCTCAGACTGCATGACCATGCCGATGGCGTGCTCGACACCCCGCACGCGGTTGACGAGGTTGACGTCGTCTTCGGTGAGCTGGGCGCTCGACAGTTCCGCCTGGACGTCGGGGAGGCCGATTTGCAGGCCGCCAGGCGATACGAAGATGCGGTTTTTGCCGACTTCCTCGAATTGGGCGTCGACGGCGTTCTGCAGTCCCTGGCCGATGGAGAGCAAGGCGACGACGGCGGCGATGCCGATGACGATACCGATGGTCGTCAGCCAGCTTCGGAGCTTCCGGTGGCGCAGGTTGTCGAGGGCGAATCTCGCGTAGTCGGCAAGCATTTCGGGTCCACGTGGCGGGCCGAGGTCGGGCCCGCTATTTCTTCTGGCGGTTGAAGATGCGGCGGTCGAGGAAGCGGGTGACGGCGCCGAGTATCTTGACGAGCAGCCAGAGGGCGAGGTAGACGACGACGAAGCCGGGGATGGCGAGGAGGGCGTAGGTCGCGTATTGGCTGGCGTCGGCGGCCCCCACGTCTTCTCGAAGCTGTGCCTCGCTCACGAGGGGGAGGTCGACGGCATACTGGCGCGTGTAGTCCCTGTTGCTGCCCGCCTTCTTGTAGGTGACGGTGAACGAGAGGGGGACGCTCTCGGAGGTGACGCCCGAATCGATCTTGAGGGTGTAGTCGACGGTCTCGAAGTCGTCGCTGTCGACGGCGCCCACGTAGATCTGGGACGTGGAGCGCAGCGTGTAGCCCTTGCCGGGCGACAGCTCGATGGAGAGGAACTTGGCGTCGACGTAGTCCTCGTTGACGATGGACACGACTATGTCGCCGCTCTTGCCCGGGCTCAGCGAGCCGGTGTCGTCGAGGGCGACGTCTATCTTGGGTTCGCCGGTGACCTCGACGCCGATGGGGTAGCTGGCCTGGAGGGTGGTGCCGTTCTCGCCGATATAGGAGAGCCCCACGACGACGGGGTAGGCTTTCGCTTCCGCGTCCGTGGACACAGACACCGGGAACGCGAGGGTCTTCTGCCCGCCGGCGGGGATGGTGCCGGCATCGGTGACGGCGGCGTCGAGGGGCGTGAAGGGCACGGTGAGGTTGAGGCCGAGGGTGACGTGGCGAGCGGCGGCTCCGCCGACGTTGGTGACGGTCACCCGGATCTTGTCCTCGCCGCCGAGGGGAAGGCTGTTCTGGGGCGCTTCGAGGTCGAAGCGGGGTTCGCCTTTCACGGTGAGGAGGGTGTCGGCGGCAACGGCGAGCTCGCCTTCGGTGCCGGCGAGGTCGGTTTTCGTGAGGGTGATGTCGAGCTTGTAGGTGGCGGGGGGCGCCTCGTTTTTGACTTTGATCTTGAAGGGCGTCGTCCAGGATTCACCGGGGAACATCCGGCCGACGCGTTTTTTTCGCTCGATGAGCAGGAGGTTTTCTTGTGCGAGGTCGTCGCCGGGGGCGAGCTCCACCCAGTAGGCGGTGTCGGGGTCGTCTCCGAGGAGGTTTCTGTCGCTTGCGGCGCGGACGCTGTAGTAGGCCGCCTTGATGGCCTGGCCGCGGTCGGGGGCGTTGTGGAATTTGACGTAGACGTCGACGGTGTCGCCGGCTTCGATGTAGCTCGGGTCCATGGATATGGAGTCGATGCGGATTTCGGCGTTTGCGGTGTGGGCTGCGGCGATAAGGATGAACAGGGCCAGTGCGGTGGTTTTCGGGTTCATGGTTTATTCCTCTTTTTGCTTGGATGAGTCGTTTTGGCGTTTATTGGATTGTTGGAGTGCGGGGGATCTCCTGTTTTCGGGGGAGGATGTTCCTCCGTTCGGCCCGCAGGTCTCGCAGCGGCCGTCCTTGAGGCGGACGAGCCTTTTTGCGCGGTCGGCGATGTCGGGGTCGTGGGTGACCATGATGATGGTTTTGCCCTCTTTTTCGTGGAGCTCTTCGAGCATGTCCATGACCTCGTGGCCGCTTTCCGTGTCGAGGTTGCCGGTGGGCTCGTCGGCGAGGATGACGTCGGGGTCGTTGGCGAGGCTTCGGGCGATGGCGACGCGCTGCTGCTGGCCGCCTGAGAGCTCGGCGGGGCGGTGGTGCATGCGGTGCTCGAGGCCGACCATCTCAAGCAGCGTGCTCGCGCGTTCCTCGCGTTCGATGGCGGGCGTCCCCTGAAAGACCATGGGTAGCGCGACGTTCTCGAGGGCGGTTAGGCCGGGCATGAGGTTGAATTGCTGGAAGATGAAGCCGATCTTTTTGCCGCGGATTTGGGCGAGGTCGCTTTCGGCGAGGTGGGCGATGTTTTGGCCTGCGAGGAGTATGTCGCCGCGGGTGGGGACGTCAAGGCATCCGACCATGTTGAGGGCGGTTGATTTGCCGCTGCCGCTGGGGCCCATGATGGCGAGGAACTCCCGGGGGTAGATGCTGAGGGTGAGGCCGCGTAGCGCGGGGACTTCGACTTCCCCCATCTGGTAGATCTTCCAGACGTCGGCGAGGTCGATGACGGGTTCGTCGCCGTTTTTGTTTTTGGCTAGTGCCATTGGTGTTTCTTGCGGTCTGCGAGGTCAGTGTATACTGCTTCGGCTTTTTCGTAGGTCTGACGGAGTTCTTTGATGTGTTGGAGGTGGCTTTGGGCGTCCTCTGAGGGGGTCTTTTTGATTTGTTCTTCTGCGTTTTTAAGTGCCCGTATCATGCGTTGGATGTTTTGGAGTATGAGCAGGAACAGCTGGTGGTTGGCGAGGAGGATTTTTTCGGGGTCGTGGGTGCATTCGAAGTAGAGTTTTTTGCTGCCGGGTTTTTTGAATTGGCGAACGTCGATGAATGTGGTGATGAGGCCCATGTTCTGGTTGATGGTGGCGGTGCTGTAGCCGGTTTTTTCGGCTATTTCCTTGATGCCGAGGGGTTCGTGGGAGAAGAATAGGGTGAAGTAGATTTCTGCGTGCAGCGGGTTTTTTCCCATGCTGCGGGCTATGTCCCGGGCGGTGGCGGTTAGGGATTCTTTGGCGTGGTCGATGGCGGGGTCGCGGGGCATTTTTATTTATTTTTTATATTTATTAGATTTTTAATATTTATCATTTATAGTAAATTTGCATATATAAATACCCCAACAATAAACCTCAAGAACAACCATGCACTCCCTCGCAGACCTCGTCGGAAAACCGGTCGTCGACGGCTCGGGCAAAGAGATAGCCATCGTCGACGGCCTCAACATCACCCTCGTCGACTACCGCATCTACCTTCGCATCACCGGCCCAGCCATGGAGAACATCCGCGGCCGCCGCGAGGAATTCGTCCCCCTCGCAGAGGTCAACGACATCGGAGAGGACGCCATCACCCTCTACAAGGATGCGCCCGGCATCGCCAAGACCATCCGCGGCCTCGACATGGAAAACCGCGACAGCTACCGGCTGCGGGAGCTCATCGGCATGCCCGTCGTCGACTTCGACGACAAGACCATCGGCACCGTCAAGAACGTCGGCGTCTCCGAGGAGGGCCGCAAGCCCTACTATGTCATCGCCGGAGAGCGCATCGAAAAAATCCGAGGCCGCGACGAGGAGCTCCTCCCCTTCATCGAGGTCGACAGCATCCAGGACACCGTCAAAATCGACCTCAGCTACGACACGCTCAGCCGAAAAATCAAGGAACGGAGCATCCGGGGACCCTGGTGAGCATGGCTGCGAGCATCGGCGTCATGGGCGACAGCCACGACCACCAGGACGCCATCGACGCCGCAGTCTCCTATTTCAACCGCCAAAACCTCGACCTCGTCGTCCACGCCGGCGACCTCGTCGCCCCCTTCATGGTACCCCATCTCGCCAAGCTCGACATGCCCCTCAAAATCGTGTACGGCAACAACGAAGGAGAGCGCCAATTCCTCAAAGAACGCTTGAAAAAGGAGATGGGGGCGGACGTGGGCGACCTCGCCACCTTCGAGCACGCCGGAAAAGATATCGCCTGCTACCACGGCACCATCGCCGCCGTCACCGACGGCCTCGTCAAATCGGGAACCTACGACCTCGTCGTGACAGGTCACACCCACGAACCACATATCGAAACCGTTGAAGGCACCCTCCACGTCAACCCCGGCGAGACCTGCGGCTACCTCACCGGGAAGAAAACGGTGGCTGTCGTCGACCTCGACGCCCTGAGCGCACGGCACGTCTCGATCCCCTGAAAACTTTATAAATATGGACCGCCTATACTAAGACACCGGGGGAACAAGAAATGTTCGAGGAACTCATGTCGGCGGCGTTCGCGGCAGTGATGTTTTTCACCTTCATGTACGTGGGATTGTGCATCACATACCTCTTCGACTTCTTCGTGCGCATCGTCACCAACAACCGCTACGGCCTCATCACGAAACTGGAAAAATAGGACGCCTCACGCGATGATGGCGTTGTATTCCTGCACGACATCCTTGGTCCGTGCTGCCGCCCGCTTCACGTCCTGCTCGGTCTTGGCTCCCGTGATGATGATTTTTCCCGAGCGAAAGATGAGCATGACGGTCTTGGGGTGATCGAGCCTGAAGACGAGCCCCGGGAACTGCTCGGGCTCGTATTCCGTGTCAAAGCACTCGGTGGCAAGGACGTCGAGGTTCACCTTCAAGTCGAGCGATGAGCTCGCCACGATGTTCTGAATCTGGACCACCGGCTTCTTTGTGACCGTGATGCCGCCCTCCCTAAGCTTGGCGATGAGGCGTTTGACGGCCGCCGCGATGTCATCCTGGCTTCGCGCCCCCGAGCATATTATCTTGCCGGTCCGAAAGATGAGCATGGCGAGCTTGGGGTCATCCACCCGAAAAATCAAGCCCGGAAAACGCTCGGGGTTCTCGATGCCAGAGACGGACCGTGCGAGCTTGTCCAAGTCGATGTCGATGCCGAGGGTGATGGAAGAAACGATGTTTTCTATGTGTACTTTCGGCTTCATGCGACCCTCCCCCTCGGAAAACGGATAAACATAACGGCCCGAGCCCTTATAAATGCGGCTTTTTTTAGATGGCGGCGAAAATGTAGTCATGGAGGGCCGAACCCATCAAGCCCTGTATGCGGAAATAGACCGGGTCGAGGACTTCGACCGCATCGCCGAAAAATACGGCGTCGACCGCGAGACCGTACAGGTCATCTACACCCAGAAGGTCATCCGCGAGACCAAGCAGCGCTACTATTCGGTGCAAAAGCGAGTCAAGGACCTCGCCCGGCAGTGGTATGACGGCAAGAGCTTCTGCCAGCTCAGCCAGGAGCTCGCCTTCTCGCCGGTCCTCACCGCATCCATCATCCTCAAGGGACTCGGCGTCGGGAAAAAGGAGGTCCAGTCGTATCTGCGCGAGCCCGAAAGCATCTCGAACCGCCGCATCAGGAACAACATCACCGAATGCGTCAAGCACGAGTTCGTCTATTCGCCCGCGGGCAACCGGATGCAGGCCGAGCGGGGACGGCGCGCTGAGGAGAACATCAGCCAGTGGCTCAGGCGAAAGAGGATAGGCTTCATCACGGAAAAGGAGGCGCAGCGGCGCAACTACGAGAAGACCCCCGACTTCCTCCTCGAAGGCTCGCTTTCCGTCGACGGGCGCCAGGCGAACTGGGTGGAGTCCAAGGCCAGTTTCGGCGACCGAAAGGAGGTCCGCCAGGACTACGAAAAGCAGCTCAAGCACTATGTCCGGCTCTTCGGCCCCGGCATGGTCGTCTACTGGTACGGCGTCATCGACGACATCGTCATCCAAGACAGGGTGATATTGGAAACCAGCGGGGTGCTCCGGCGGCTGTAGCGGCTGCGGGGTGCAGGCTAGTC
>CAYUFO010000005.1:0-21321 GCA_964443985.1 uncultured archaeon
GGTAGCGCCTGCGGGTCAGCGTCTTTGGCGGCGTCAAGAGGTGGTGGTATGCGAGCAGGCGCATGACGTGGACGTCGACGATGGCGACGTCCGTTGCGCCCGTGTTTCTGAGGAAGTGGCTTGCCTCCTTGAGGCCGAGGCCGGGTACGGTGTCGGCTATCCAGTCGCGGGCGGCCCGGCTGTCCGACGCAGCAATCAGGCCCGGCAGCACGGGGGTGAAGCGTCGGGCCGCCACGACGTGGCGGGCCCGGACGTTGGGGAACCGGTAGCCGAGCTCCTTGAGCCGCAGGGAGAGCCCGCCCTCGTCGAGGGAGAGGAATCCCCCGCCGATCGCGGTCTGGACGTCCCAGGCCCGCCGGCCGCTGAAGTTCGCGGCGAGGATGCAAAAGCACAGTTCAGGGAAGACGATGTCGGGTGGGCGGCTTTGAAACGATTGGAACTGGGCCAGGCGCGCGTTGACGGTCAGGGAAACCGGGGATTCCGTCAGGGCCCGCACGGCCGCTGCTAGCTTTGTCATCGCCGTATGGGGGGGCCTGCGGTCAGCAGGAGTCCGAGTACGGCGAGACCCCGATGCTGTGGAGCTCGGACTCGAGGCTCCGTCCCATGTAGCCGGTTATCTCGCACAGGAACTGGTCGCGGGTTTTTACGCCGATGGGCCTGCTCAGCCGGTCGAGCACCTCGTTGAGGGCGGCGCCGACGTCCCTGCTTGGCGCCCCTTCCACGGCGGGGTCGATGAAGAAGTCCGTGGAGAGCCCCGAGTACGGGGAGGTGATGACCGTGACGTTGGTAAGGAATGGATACCTTTCTGCGAGGTCGGCGAGAAGCGAGTTGATGACCAGCAGCGCGTAGGTGCGGGAGGTGTACTGGGCGATGACCCGGGTGACCGAAGAGAGGAATCCCTCGATGAGGCGTGCGTTTTTCGTCATGCGAGTGTCCTTCACCCGCGCTCGAGGACGCGTTCGATGCGGGCGACGAGGTCGTCGGCGGTGAATGGCTTTTCGATGTAGTCCTCGCTGGTGAGCGAACCCATACCCCTGGAGAGGTCGTCGGTCTTCGCGGTGAGGAAGATGATGGGGATGTCCTTGGTGCCCTCGCCGGTCTTCATCCGTGCGGCGACGTCCCAGCCGTCCATGTTGGGCATCATGATGTCGAGGAGCACGAGGTCGGGTCGCTCGTCTTCGAGGAGCTTGAGGCACTCGGTGCCGCCCCCCGCAGAGGTGACGCGGTAGTCCTCCTTTTGCCGGAGTGCCGCCTTGACGGTGTAGATGAGGTCGGGGTTGTCGTCGACGACGAGTATGGTCTTTTCCATGGTGTCGTGTGTTTCGTCTCGGTTGGGCTGGCGTAGAGATTTGTGGCACGAGTCTTAATAAAAGGGGGCCCGACCCCCCGGACCTACCTCTTTTCGAGCAGGCGGTCGACGAGCAACGGGTCGTAGAGGTGGACGGCCTTGAGGATGTCGGAAAGCGAGAACATGCCGACGGGGGCGTCGTCGACGACGACGGGGAGGTGGCGTATGCGCTTTTCGGCCATGAGGGCGAGCGCCTCGGCGACCGATGCGTGGGGGGGTGTCGAGATGACGGGCGTGGACATGACCTCTGAGAGCAGGGTATCGGCGGGATCGCGTTTCTTTGCGACGACCCGCTTGATGTAGTCTGGCACGGAGAAGACGCCGACGGGCCGCTTGCCCCGGGTCACGACCACCACGCCGATGTCGCGTTGCGCCATGTGGTCTGCGGCCGATGCGACCGTCGCCGATTCAGGCAGGCTTTCCACTGCCGCGTTCATGAAGTAGCGGACTTGGGAGCTCCGGCTTCGCTGGATGGGTATCTCGAGGTCCCGAAGCGAGATGTTGTAGCCTTGGGCCACTTCGCGGGAGCTGATGATGCCGATGGGTCGTTGCTCATCGTCGACGACGACCAGCCGGCGCGCATGGGCGTCCTGCATCCTTTCGTTGGCGACGATGATGGTGTCGTCGGGTCCGATGGTGGTCACCGTATGGTAGTCGATGCGGCCCACGGTCTTGGTGGCCGGCGTGCCCCTGCCGTGGCGCAGGATGTCCCCCTCGGATAGGAGGCCTTTGAGCCGCCCGTCCGCGTCGACGACGGCGAGCGCGTCAACGCCCTGTCTGGTCATGCGCTTGGCCACCTCGTAGAGCGTGTCGGTATCGGTCGCGGTGTGCACGCCCTTCCGCATGATGCTTGCGACGGTGAGGTCCCGCTTGAGCTGGGGGCACGGGAAGCGCAGGTAGAACGTGGCGCCCCTATCCTTGCCCTGGCTTTCCACCCAGATGTCGCCGTTGTGGCGCTCCATGATGCGCTTGGCGATGGCGAGGCCTAGGCCGCTGCTTCGCTCGTGGCGGCTCTGGTCGCCCTTGAAGAACTCGTCGAAGATGTGCTCCTTGACGGCGGCGTCGATGCCGGTGCCGGTGTCGGCGATGGAGACGACGACGCTGCCGTCCTCCCTTCTGGCGCCATAGGTGAGGGTGCCGCCGTCCGGCATGAACTTGACGGCGTTGGCGATGAGGTTCATGAAGACTTCCCTCAGGCGCAGCTCGTCGCCGTAGATGGGGGGCAGGGATGTGGGGGTGTCTTTTTTCACGGCGATGCGGTTCTCCTCGAAGACGGGGGTGTTCTCGTAGATGATGCCCTCAAGGAGCCGTTCGAGGTCGAGGTGCTTGAGGGCGAGGGTGGCGGTCCCCGAGTCCAGGCGGGCGAGGTTGAGGGTGTCGTTGACGAGGTCGCGCAGGTAGTAGCTGTTGTGGATGACGACGTCGATGTCCTGGCGGTCCTGCTCTTCGGTGACGTGGTCGCGGATGATGGGCAAAAGGGTGAGGATGGGTGTGAGCGGCGTGCGCAGGTCGTGGCTGAGCTGGTTGATGAAGTCGGTCTTCAATTTGAGCAGGCGCCGGACTTCCCGGTTGGCGTCCTCGAGCTGCTTGGTGCGGCGGGAGACCGTGGCTTCGAGCTCCCGGTTGAATTGCTTTATCTCCCTTTGCGCCGTTCGGAGCTTTTTGTTGGTGGATTGGAGTTTCGCGGTGGTCGCTTCGAGCTGCTGGCGGCTCTCTTCGCTGTCTTCGAGGATGTTGAGCATGGCTGCCCGCATCTCCTCTGCTTCCTTGAGCCGCTTCTCGATTTCCTCGGTGCGCTCTGCGACCTGCTTTTCGAGGGTGCGGGTGAGGGTGCGCAGCTCCCGGGTCTTTTCTGCGACGCGGTCGTCGAGCTCCGCGTTGACGCGTTCGAGTTCTTCGGTCTTCCCTCGGACCTCCTCGCGGAGGGCCTTCGTCAGGATGTGGGCGAAGAGGACGGACACGAACAGCAGGGCCGCGATGGTCGCGAAGGTGAGCGTCCAGACGCGCTCGAGGTCGTCGGCGATGGCTTCGAAGGCGTATTTTTCGTCGGTGGCGAGGATGACCCCCCACGTGCTGTCCCCCACCGCGAACGGATAGTAGGCTGCGAGTTGGTCCCCTCCGTCCTGCGAGAGCTGCAGGGTGCCTGCGTGGCCGCTGAGCACCGATTTCACCAGCGCCGTCCGCCCGTCCCCTGCACCGGTGGTCAGGTTGGCGAAGGACCTTCCCACGCTCCCCGCGTCCTCGGCCGAGACGATGCTGCCCTGGTCGTCGATGACCCAGACCGTCGCCCGCGTCGTCTGCCCGGTCTCCCGGGCGAAGGAGAGGAGCTCCTCGACGTCGAGGAGGTAGGCGACGGTCCCGTCGTAGTCGCCCTCCCGGATGACGGGGTGGTGGGGTGTGATGCCCTTGAATCCCTCGACGGCATCGAAGACGCCGGAGAAGACGGGTTCCATCGTCGCCGCCACCGTGCGCATGTGCGCCTGGCCGCTGATGTCGGCGCCCAGCGATGCCGGGTCGGGGGGATACATGTCGGTGATGAAGCCGCTCGCATTGATGCGGTAGCTGGCATAGGCGATGTCGCTGTTGCGGTGATAGCTCCGTCGCAGATACGGGCCGACGGATTCGTTGATTGCATCGGCTTCGGCGACGGCTTCGGCGAGGATGGCGAGCTCCCGCTGCAACTCGCTGAACTCGAGTTGGAGCGCCGACGCCTTGGCCTGGACGGTGAAGAGCTGCTGCTGGTTGTAGGTCCGTGCTGCGTCTTGGTGCATCGTCTGGCCTATCATGTAGGTGTTGTAGACGAACAGGCCGCTGATGACCAGGGAGACGAGGAGCATGAGCAGGAAGACGACGTTGCGCTTTTCGGAGATGGCGTTCAATCCGACGCCGACGGCGAGGATGAGGAGGATGACGCCGATGGCGACGATGGAGTACTCTGTCTGAAGGTGGGCGGTGTCCAGATTCGCCGTCGTCTGGGCGCTCCGGGGAAGCGTGGGATGCCGACGCCCGTAGGCCGCCTCGTATTCGTCGAGGTATGTCGAGGCCCCCACGAAGAGCCTGACGCCGTCGTGGGTCGCCTCGGGGACGCAGGTGTGGTAGACGTATTTTTCTCGGATGCGCCCTGTTTCATCGGCCCAGGGATAGTAGCCCTCGGAATCCCCGCATCCCGGTGATTCGATGACGTCGTGGGTGAGCCGCCATGCCTCGGGGAACGTCTCCCGGGTGACGTTGACGTGGTTTCCCCGGATGGCGTCGAATGGGTGGAAGTAGACGATGCCCGTCCCTGCCCCGACGACGTAGGTGTATCCCGTGTCGCCGACCCGTTGGACGGCGAGGTCTCGGAATGTCCTGTCTTCCCTTAGGTCGTCGATGGTTTTCTCGGGATGGGCGTTGAGGTAGGAGGTGATCTCATGGGAGATCTCGTAGGCGCGGACCTTGATGGCAAGCGATGAGAAGCTGGCCTCGACGCCCTCGTCCAGCTGCCCTGCGGCAGGGCCGATGAGCAGGAGCATCACCATGAGGCAGCATACGCGGTGCTCCGTGCGCCTCATCTCGTTTTCTCTCCCCCCTCCTGCTTTTTCCCGGATTCCAATTCGGCGATCCTGCGCTTGAGCTCCATGATGCGCTTCTCCCGGCCGACGGCGAGCGTCGTGAAGCGTTCGAGCTCTTCCAGGCGTTTTTGCAGTTCCTTCTCGGCGGTTTTGCGCTTGGTGACGTCGCGGGCGGAGGTGAGCACAGCCGCCACGTCACCCGTCGCTGAAAACTCAGGGTATACTAGCCAGTCGATCCAGGCATCCGACGGCAACTGGAATTCGATGCGGTTGGGTTCCCCCGTCGAAAAGACCTTCCTGATCGCCTCTTCCCACAACGACACGAGATCCTCGGGGAAGCCGAGCTCGGCATGGGTTTTTCCGAAAAATTCCTTGGGGGGCATACCAGTCACCGCTTCCACGGCCGGGTTGACGTAGAGGTGGCGCAAATCGGCATCGAAGCGCATGATGACGTCCTGTGAGTTCTCGGCGAGCGCCCGGAACCGCTCCTCGGATTCTCGAAGCGCCCGGTCTTGTCGCTGCCGGTGGGTGACGTCTCGGAGGACGGCGAGGTCTCCGACGATGCGGCCAGCCTCGTGGAGCGGCACCGCGTTTATCTCGACGTAGCGCTGCTTGCCCGCCTTCGTGCGCATGTCGACGGTGTAGGGTGGAATCTGCTGCCCCATCATCCTGAGGCCGAAGTTCTTGAGGATGACGGCGAGGCTCTTTTTCGGGAAGAACGCCGCGAGGTCCTTGAGGTGGTGTCCCACGAACTCTTCGCGCGAGTAGCCGAGCAGTTCGATGGCCTTGGGATTGATGTCGATGATGGTGCCTGCCCTGTCGATGAAGACGATGGCGTCGTTTGCGGATTCGAACATGCTCTTGTAGCGCTGTTCGCTTAGCTTTTGGCGGGTCACGTCCTCGAGGATGAGGCAGAGTCCCTTGACGTCGTCGTCTTCCCTCACGAGGACGGGATGGACGAGAAGCACGTGGGTCGACCCCTTCTCCGTGGTGAGGGTGCACTCCCGCGGCGCAAGGTCTTTGTCGGATAGTCCGCCCTCGCGGAATCCCGCGAGCAGTCGTTCGCCCTCTTCACAGGCGCCGGTGACGACGTCGACGATGTTCTTGCCTACGAGCTCCTCGTGGGGGGCGCCCATGAGGCGGGCGTAGGCGGGGTTCGCATCGATGATGGTCCCCCCGGGGTCGGCGAGCACCATGCCTTCGGCGGCATTCTGGAACACGAGCTCGTAGAACCTCGATTCACTCGGCGTCGGTCGTGGGTGCTGTCGGTCCTTCTTCGCCATGGTGGATGTATATCGGCTATTCGCCGTCTTTCCATAAGAAAGGCTGCCTGAAGCCTGCCATGTCGCCGTTGCCCATACCCTGCCGCAAAGCCGCAGGGATTGGGAGGGGCAAGGGAGTCAGCGGCTCAGCACCGTGTCGATAACCTCCAAGAGCTCGTCCGACCGGAACGGCTTTTGAAGGTAACCCTGGATTCCGATGAGGTCGAGGTTCTTGCGGTCGACGACCTGGCCCTTCGCCGATACGATGACGACGGGGATCGTTTCGGTGGCGGGGTCGGCCCTAAGGCGCTTGAGGAGCTCCCAGCCATCCATGCCTGGCATCATGATGTCTAAAAGGATCGCGTCGGGCGGCCCCCGCTCCAACAGGTATTGCAGGCAGTCGTCCCCCCCGTCGACACAGTCGATGGCAAGTCCGGGTCGTTCCTTTTTTACGACGGCGTCGATTGCGTAGACGATGTCCGGGTTGTCGTCGACGACGAGCAGCGATGGCGTCATTTCCCGGACGCCTTCCCGGCCGACGATTCGAGCGCGCTTTGTATCTTTGCCTTCAATTCCTCTGCGCTGAAGGGCTTTTCGATATAGTCTGCGACGAGTTCGCGGGAGGAATCGACGACGAAGCTCTTCTCGCCGCGCCGGCCGATGCTCGCGCGCTCAAGTCTCCGGACGCCCGTCAGATAGATGACCCTGGCGGCGACATCCCGTTTTTTCAGGTGGCGAAGGAAATCCGAGGCCGTCATCCCCGGCATCAGGATGTCCAGGAGTATGATGTCGAAGTCGTCGTTGGCGTCGATGCGGCTGAGCGCCTCTTCGCGGGTGGCAGCAGAAGAAACAGCATAGCCTGCGCCGTCGAGGACGCGGTTGACGGTGTAGACGATGTCGGGTGAGTCGTCGACGACCAGGATCTTCACCGACATGGTAGATAGCTACTCTGAGACTCTGCTTAAAAAAAGGGGCCGCGAAATCGCCCGTTTTGTCCTCTTTAATAATGGCTCGTTCCCATTTACTTCACTGGTAGCATGGACCTGATGTGGCTCGCATGGCAGGAGTATGTGCCCCACATATCAGTGCTTCTCGGCCTGCTCGCCCTCTATCCCCTCTCCCATCTCGTGCGCTACTGGCGCATGCGGCGCTGGCGGATGATCGCCTTTTTCATGTTCCTCATGCTCCTTCCCGTCTATGTCGAGGCCATCGCGGCCTTCGGCACGCTCTTCGACTTCCCCGCGCTCGTCAACCTCTCCTTCATGCACAACGACCTCGCCCGACTGCTGTGGGTTCTCATCGTCTCGCTTGGCGTCATCTTCGCCGTCCTCGGCTTCACAGACCTCGACGACCACCTCGCCCACGTCACCCGGCAGAAGGAGGACCTCGAATCCGCACAGGCCGAGATACGCGCCTTCAACGAGACCCTCCAGGCAGAGGTCGACGACAAGACCGCAGAGCTCCGCGAGGCCCTCGAGGAGCTCAAGCAGCTCGACCGCATGAAAGACGAATTCATCGCCGTCACCACCCACGAGCTCAAGACGCCGCTCGCCACCATCCTGGGGCTATCGAGCTTCATGGTCGACCAGAAGGGGCTTTCCAGCCAGCAGCGGGAGAACCTCGCCATCATCCTCCACGACGCCAGAAGGCTCCGAAGCCTCGTGGGGCGCATCCTCACCGCCTCCAAGCTCGGCTCCGGAGAGCTTTCCTTCTCCATCGAGCCGGTCGACCTCCCCGCCCTCATCGACGACGTCCTGGTCACCTTCAAAGAGACCAGCCGCGAGAGGGGCATCACACTCGACACCGACGTCGAACACGGCCTGTCTCCCGTCGCCGCCGACGCCGACCGCCTCAAGGAAGTCCTCGAGAACCTCCTCGACAACGCATTCAAGTTCACCGAGGAAGGGGCCGTTTCTGTGGGCGCCCGCCGCGAAAACGACCACGTCCACGTCTGGGTCGCCGACACCGGCATCGGCGTCGATGCCGCCCAACGGGAGAAGATATTCGGCCGCTTCTATCAGGTCGACATCAGCGAGACCCGCGCCTACGGAGGCATCGGTCTGGGCCTCAACATATGTCGGGGTATCATTGACTCGATGGGGGGGAGCATCTGGGTCGAAAGCGATGGAGTCGGCCACGGCACCACCTTCCACTTCACCTTGCCCCTCAATCAGAAGACCTGACCATGGCATGCGAGAAAATCCTCGTGGTCGACGACGAACCCCGCCTCCTCGCCGTGGTGGTCCAGATACTCGAGTCCCAGGGCTTTGAGGTCGTCACCGCAGAAAGCGGCGCAGAATGCATGGAAAAGGTGCGCGCCGACCTCCCCGACCTCATCCTCCTCGACATCATGATGCCCGCCCTCACCGGCTGGGAGACGATGGCTGCTCTCGACTCCGCCGGCTTTGGTGACATCCCCGTCATCATCCTCTCGGCCAAGGCCAAGCAAATCGAAGGTGAGCACGTCAAGGAGGCCGACATCCTCGGCTACATCGAAAAACCATTCGAAGCCCGCGAACTCGTCGAACGAATCGAAGAAGCCGTCGAAGAAGAAGACACGTAAAAAAGAAAAAGGTTCGCTGGGTCAGCACTCACCCCTCGGGGGGGGGTCGTGTCCCTCAGCTACCTGGTTCTGGCTTGGTCCTACGCTGAGGTTGGGATCTGAAAAAGTATTGGGGGTCTATGTATCCTAGATACGTCTTTTTCTTTTTCGTGAACGTTTTTCTTTTTTTAAAAAGAAAAAGGTTCGCTGAGGTTGGGATTTGAACCCAAGCTCCCTTTCGGGAACGAGATTAGCAGTCTCGCGCGTTAACCGTGCTCCGCCACCTCAGCTTATTCTTGGTTTCCTCGGTGGCGGGTCCGAACATCCCGGTGGGTGTGAGGCTGACCGCCACCTCAGCGTATGCTCCTTTCTGGTTCATGTAGCTGAGGTCAGAAACACGCCGTGTTTCGTCGACCTCAGCCCCCTTGCTGGTGGGAACATTGATAGTGAAGGGATATTTATATATCCTGACGGCGAGTATGTGTACCATGGTTCCCCGTTTGGGTTTCATCGGCGCACTCCTCGTCTTGGTGGGTGTCGTGGCTCTTGGCGGCTGTTTGAGCCAGCCTGCCGAGTGTCCGGCCTGTACGTGTCCGCCGTGTCCCTCGCCGTTCGAGGGAGCCCCTGACCTGGTTTCGCCTGAACCCGAGCCGCTTTCCGATGCCGTCTACTACCTGTATCCGACGGGATGCGAGCAGTGCAACCCCGCAGGCGTGGCCAAGTTCGGTCGGGAGCTGGGCGTCGACATCATCCCCGTCTCCAACGACGCCATCCCGGCAAGCCAGCTACTCGTCATCGCCGACGGGCGCTCCTCGATTGCCGCGACCCGCAACGTCAACAACATGCTTCGGGCGTTGTGTGCAGTCGGCGTCTCACGTGCTTGCGAGGTGGCAGAAGAGGAGCTTTCCACCATGCAGTCATGCCTTGCGGAAAACGGAGTCACACGGAACACGACGGTATTCTTTTATTCAGATTCCTGCCCCCACTGCGAGGACATGTACCCCCACGTCGAGCGCGTCGAGGCGAAGGGCTTCCCGTTCCTGCGCGTCAACGCCGCGGCGGTCGAAGCCGAACCCGCGGCATGCTTGACTGAATTCCTTAATCTTGCCGGCGGCACACCCCAGGTCATATGCCCCGCCGACGGCACGAGCTCGACGGGCGCGATGGGCTATGGGAATCTCCTCTTCTTCGCAGAGGAATGCGCCGATAATGCGGCCCTTGCTTCCTCTGGCTAGCTGAGTCTTTCCACGAGAAAGTACCTGTCCTTCGGCAATCCCGTGAAGCGGTGGCAGCCGACGCAGGGTACGACGTATTTCTTGGGGTAGTCGTCGCCGAGGATGTTGAAGAACTCGAGGCACGAGGAGCAGGTGAGGTCGGTATCGGTTATGGAGTAAGGGGCCCGCCGCCCTCCCTCCCGCACGAAGTAGGCGGGCGTCAGGAAATTGGCGTGGTTTGCGTTGTGCCAGAGGAAGACGGTGTCGAAGTCTTGGCCGCCGAGCGTGTACCACTTCTTCTCGGTGGGACTGGGGTGGTCGAATTCAGGGGGTTTATGCGACAGATAGATATCGTTTTTCGCCAGCAGCCTGGCTTGGCGCTTGTCGGGGAGGGTGTCGGGCTGAAACGTGGACGCGGCCACCCGCCACCCGCCAGGGAGGTCTTGGAGTGGGTGGGGGGAGACGATGAGGTATTGTCCGGCGTAGGGGGACTGCCAGTACCAGCTGCCCTGGCGCTTGCAGACGCCGCGCCAGGCGTCGGGTTCCACGACTGCGGGGGCGTCGAACTTCAGGGGCATGCAGGGAAGCCGGCGTTCTCTGAGAAGCCGAATCCCTTTCTGTTCAAGGTCGTCGATGGCGGGCTTGTCTGCGAAGTAGACGTATCTGGTGTAGTCGTCATCCATGGCGAGAGGTCATTCTTTGAGGATGGCGAGGGCTTCTTTGACGCTGGTTCTCTCATGGACGACCGAGCACACGGCCCGCGTCATGGCGACGGGGTCCTTCGCCTGGAAGATGTTCCTTCCTATGGCGACGCCGCCGGCGCCAGCCTCGATGGCGTCGGCGACCATCTGCAGAAATCCATCGGTACCGGAGACGGGGGGGCCGCCGGCGATGACGACGGGGACGGGACATCCGCGGACGACCTCCCGGAAGCTGTCGATGTCGCCGGTGTAGTTGGTCTTGACGACGTCGACGCCGACTTCGGCTGCCGATCGGCTGGCTATCTTGACGTACTCTGCGCCATGCTCGGAGTCGATCTTCTTGCCGCGGGGGTACATCATGGCCAGAAGCGGCATCCCCCACGCCCGGCAGGTGCTCGCGACCTCGCCGAGCTCTTCGAGCATGCGGTATTCTTCTTGGGCCCCGACGTTGATGTGGACCGAGCAGGCGTCGGCGCCCATGCGGAGCGCGTCTTCGACGGGCGTCACCAGGACCTTGGTGTTGGGGTCGGGGGCGAGCGACGTGCTGCCTGAGAGGTGGACGATGAGGCCGACGTCCTTGCCGTAGCCGCGGTGGCCGAAAAGGGGCAGGCCGACGTGGCCGAGGACGGCGTTGGCGCCGCCTTCGGCGACGAGGTCGACGGTCTTGCCGAGGTCTTCGAGGCCTCCGATGGGGCCGCTGCCGAGGCCGTGGTCCATGGGGACGATGACGGTCTTCCGCGTCTTCCGGTTCATGATCCGCTCGACGCGGACGGCTTTGCCTGTGTAGGACATCGTGTGCTACCTCTGTGATTCGTCAGTCAAGGATTCGAGGTCTAGGTTAAAAAGCCTTACTCGTCTCGCTGCTTGTATGATTTGGCAAGCTGAACGTAGCGTTTGCAGTTCTCTTTGATACCCTCAATTTCTTCGTCGGATACGTTGCGGACGACTTTGCCGGGGACGCCGACGACGAGAGAACGCGGAGGAATCTGTTTTCCGGGTGCGACGACGGCGCCTGCCCCGACTATCGAGTAGTCGCCGATGTCGGCGTCGTCGAGGACGGTGGCGTTCATGCCGACAAGGCAGTCGGCACCGATGCGGCAGGCGTGGACGACGGCGGCGTGGCCGACGGTGGTACCCCCTCCGATGACGGCGGGTTCCTCGTGGCCGCCGTGGACGACCGAGCAGTCCTGGACGTTGGCGCCGTCTTCGACGACGATGCCTGCGTAGTCGCCCCTGAGGACGGCGTTGTGCCAGACGCCGACGTTCTTTCCGAGGGAGACGTTCCCGAGAATCCTGGCGCCGGGTGCTACGTATGCTGACTCGTCGATGGTTGCCATCGTTGGGGGGGGGGATCAGGCTGCCTGGGGTTTCTTCACGAGGAAGGCGAGCCCCGCGGCGATGAGGCACAGGACGCCCGCCGGGATGAAGGCCCACAGGTAGCTGCCCGTCGCGTCGAAGACCGAGCCTCCGAGGATGGGTCCCGCGATGCCGGCGATGCCGTAGGCGGTGAAGACGAAGCCGTAGTTCATGCCGACGTGCTTGGTGCCGAAGTAGTCGGCGGTGGCGCTGGGGAAGAGGGCGAAGTTGCCGCCGAAGTTGAAGCCCACCCACGCCGCTGCGATGGAGAGCAGCATCGGCGATGAGCCCATGTTCATGAGGGTGAGCATCATGAGGCCTTGGAGCGCGAACATGAGGCTCATGGCGCGGGTGCGGCCGAGCCTGTCTGAGGCCGTGCCCCAGATGATGCGGCCGGCGCCGTTGGCAAGCGCGAGGACGCCGACGGCGTTGCCTGCCGTGGCGGCGTCGAGGCCCGAGAAGACGCCGAAGGGCTTGAGGATGCCGATGACCATGAGGCCGGCGGCCGCGCCCGCGACGAACATGACCCAGAGCATCCAGAACTGGGATGTCCTGACCATCTGCCGCCAGTCGAATTCGAGGCCAGAAGACGATGATTTCGATTTGTCGGGGGGCGTCCAGCCGGCGGGCACGTAGCCCTCGGGGGGGTTGACGAGGAGTTGGGCGCCGATGACGACGGCGGCGGCGAAGATGACGCCGAGGTAGGTGAAGGCGGCAAGCACGCCCGCGGATGCGATGAAGCTGCTGGCGAGCTTGGCGAATATCCATGCGCCGGCGCCGAAGCCCGCGACGGCGAGCCCCGAGACGAGGCCGCGTTTGTCGGGGAACCATTTCACGCAGGCGGCGATGGGGCATACGTAGCCGAGGCCGATGCCGGCTCGGCCGACGAGTCCGATGGAGAGCACGACGGCGGGGAAGGAGCCGCCGGTGAGTCCGCCGATGAGGTAGCCGGCGCCGAGGACGAGGCCGCCGACGGTGGCGACTTTTCGGGGCCCGACCCGGTCCTGCCAGCGGCCGGCGAACACCATGGCGAGGGCGAAGGTGGCAAGGCCCACGGAGAAGACGATTTGGGTCTGCGTGGTCGAGTAGCCGAATCCTTCCTTGAGGGGGTTGACGAAGACGCTCCACGAGTAGATGGCGCCAAGGCACAGTTGAATGATGAGGGCGCCGGCGACGACTATCCAACGATTCTTGACTGGGGCGGCCATTTTTTTCGGGGAAAATAAGGTGGGTGAAGGACGGCGTGACCCGTCCTTCGGGGGCTTCCTCTATTCGCGCTGCTCCATGAGCATCTCGACGACGCTGGGGTCGGCGAGGGTCGTCGTGTTGCCGACGTCGTCTTTTCCTTCGGCGATGGATTTGAGGATGCGGCGCATGATCTTGCCGCTTCGCGTCTTGGGCAGCGCGTCGGCGAACTGGACCTTGTCTGGCTTGGCGATGGGGCCTATCTCGGTGCCGACGTGGGCGCGCAATTCCTTCTTCAAGTCGTCTGTTTTCTCGACGCCCTGGTTGAGGGTCACGAAGGCGTAGAGAGCCTGTCCCTTGATCTCGTGGGGGAAGGGGACGACGGCTGCTTCAGCGACTGATGCGTGGCTGACGAGCGCGGATTCGACTTCGGCGGTGCCGATGCGGTGGCCGGATATGTTGATGACGTCGTCGACGCGGCCCATGAGCCAGTAGTCGCCCTCGTCGTCGATGCGGGCGCCGTCGCCGGTGAAGTAGTATGGCGGGAACCTGCTGAAGTAGGTGCTCTTGAAGCGCTCGTGGTCGCCCCAGACGGTGCGCATCATGCCCGGCCAGGGCTTTTTGATGCACAGGTAGCCTCCCTCGTTGACGTCGGCTTCGCTGCCGTCGTCGCGCAGGATAACTGGTTCGACGCCGGGGAAGGGCTTGCTCGCCGAGCCCGGCTTGATGGGCATGGCGCCGGCCAAGGGCGTGATGAGGATGCCGCCGGTCTCGGTCTGCCACCACGTGTCGACGATGGGGCAGCGGCCGCCGCCGACCTTGTTGTAGTACCACATCCAGGCCTCGGGGTTGATGGGCTCGCCGACGGTGCCGAGGAGGTTGAGGCTTGATAGGTCGTGCTTTTCCACGTATTCGTCGCCTTTGGCGGCGATGGCGCGGATGGCGGTGGGGGCCGTGTAGAACTGGTTGACTTGGTATTTCTCGACGATATCCCAGAAGCGGTCGGGTTCGGGGTAGAAGGGGACGCCCTCGAACATGAGGCTCGTGGCGCCGTTGGCGAGGGGGCCGTAGACGATGTAGCTGTGCCCCGTTATCCAGCCGATGTCGGCGGTGCACCACCAGACGTCGCCTTCGTGGTAGTCGAATATCCATTTGAAGGTCTGGTAGGTGTACAGGAGGTAGCCTGCCTGGGCGTGGACGACGCCCTTGGGCTTGCCGGTCGTGCCGCTGGTGTAGAGGATGAAGAGGGGGTCGTTGGCGTCCATCTCTTCGGGTTCGCATTCGTCGCTTGCCGCCTCAAGGAGCGGCTCCACCCATTCGTCGAGGCCGTCGGCCATCTCGACGTCGTTGCCGGTCCGCTTGGCGACGAGGACGGTGTCGACGCAGTCGACCTCGCTCACGGCCTTGTCGACGTTCTCCTTTAAGGCGATGACCTTGCCGTTGCGGTAGCTGCCGTCGGCGGTGATGACGAGCTTGGCGTCGCAGTCGAGGATGCGGTCCTTGATGCTGTCTGCCGAGAAGCCGCCGAAGACGATGCTGTGGATGACGCCGATGCGCGCGCAGGCGAGCATGGCGATGGCGAGCTCGGGGATCATGGGCATGTAGAGGATGGCGCGGTCGCCTTTCACCATGCCCCGGTCTTTGAGGACGTTGGCGAACTTGTTGACCTCGGCGAGGAGCTCTTTGTAGGTATAGGTCTTTGCGTCGCCTTCGGGTTCGCCCTCCCAGATGATGGCTGTCTGGTCGCCCTTGCCGGCTGCGACGTGGCGGTCGAGGCAGTTGTGGGTGACGTTGAGCGTTCCGCCGGCGAACCACTCGACCTTGACCTCGTCGGGGTCCCAGGAGTAGACGGAATCCCATTTCTTCATCCAGTCGAGCTGTTCGGCCTTCTCGGCCCAGAAACCCTCGGGATCGGCTATCGATTTTTGATATATGTCTTCGTATTCGTCGAGGCTGCCGATGTAGGCCTTCTTGGAAAAGGGCTCGGGGGGTGTAAATTTTCGCTTTTCATCCATAAGAGAACTAATCGTCTTTTCGTCTTCGGTCATGTCAATCACTCCAACGCTGGAATTCGGGTGAGAATGCCTCCTCCTAGGGGAGGATAAGATTATGCCTTGCAGGGCTTATAAAAACAACGGGTTTCGGGCGGTGGCGGCATCTTAAATACGCCGAGACCCAATACCTAAGAATGACCGAAATCACCCTCTTCTGGGACATCGGCATCCTCATGGTGGCGGCCTCGGTCTTCGCCCACATCGCCCGCATCTTCCGCCAGCCGCTCATCCTCGGCTACCTCTTCACGGGCATCCTCATCGGCCCTTTCGGCTACGGGCTCATCGCGGAAAAGGAGGTCATCCGGACGCTCTCGGAGTTCGGCATCGCCTTCCTCTTGTTCATCGTCGGCTTGGAGTTGGACCTCACCAAGCTCCGCGACCTCGGATTCGGCCCCTTCGCCGCGGCCGTGGGAAAGAGCCTCGCCCTCTTCGGGTTCGGCTTCCTCATCGCCGCCTTCTTCGGGTTCTCGACGACGGCCGCCGTCTACCTGGGTCTCGTGTGCGCCTTTTCTTCGACCATGATAGTCATCAAGCTTCTCTCCGACAAGCGGGAGCTCGACACCCTCCACGGCCGCATGATGATAGGCATCCTCATCGTCGAGGACGTCCTCGCCGTCCTCGCCCTTTCCGTGCTCTCATCGCCTGCCGGCTTCGCGGAAGTCACCGCCAGCGTCCTCAAGGGGCTCGGCCTCTTCTCCATCGCCATCGTCTTGTCGCGGTTCATCGTCCCCACGATATTCCGCTACATCGCCGGCAGCCACGAGCTCATCTTCGTCACCGCGCTGGCTTTGGTGTTCTCGTTCTCCTTCATCGCCGACATCAGCGGCTTCTCCATCGCCATCGGTTCCTTCATCGCGGGGCTGTCCATCGCGACCTTCCCCTACAACATCGAGATAATCAATCGCGTGCGCAGCCTCCGCGACTTCTTCGCCATATTGTTCTTCACGTCTTTGGGCATGGAGATATGGATAGAGGACTTCTCTGCCCTCGTCTTGCCGCTCATCGCCTACCTCGTCCTCATCATCCTCGTCAAGCCCCTGGTCATCCTGGTCCTCAACGCGTTCCTCGGCTACGGCAGGCGCTCTAATTTCCTGACCGCCATCGGCCTCGCCCAGGTCTCGGAGTTCTCCCTCATCATCGCCTTCCAGGGGCTCTTCGTCGGCGCCCTCACACCCAACGAGTTCTCCCTCATCGCCATCCTCGCGGTCGCATCCTTCACCGTCACCTCCTACTTCATAAAATACGACAACCAGCTCTACGGCCACCTCTCCGAGGCCCTCGTCGTCTTCGACAAGCTCTCGCATCGCGAGCAGCAGGTCCTCGAAGACATCCCCATCAAAAGCGAGAACCACATCATCGTCGCCGGCGGCCACAACATGGGCTTCTCGGTCATCAAGACCCTCAAGGAGATCGGCGAGGACTTCCTCGTCGTCGACTACAACCCCGAGATAGTCCGCGAGCTCATCACCGAGGGCGTCCCCTGCCTGTACGGCGACATCGGCGACCTCGAGGTCCTCGAACGCATCGACCTCAAGGACGCCGACATCGTCATCTCCACGGTTCCCAGCACCGAAGACAACAAGCTCCTCATCGGCGAGACCAAGAAGCTCAACCTCAACGCCCTCATCTTCGTGCGCGCCAAGGACCTCGACGGCGCCCTCTCGCTGTACAACGCCGGCGCCGACTACGTCATCATCCCCGACATGCTGTCGGGCAAGAAGATAAGCGAGTTCCTTCGCGAGCACAACCGCAACCCCCACCAGATAGACCAGGTCAAAGAAGACCACATCCTCGAGCTCGAAAAGATAAAGGAGCACGAGCTCCTGCACAAATACGAGCCCAGCTTTCTCAAGGACCTCGAGCGCAAGATGGCGCTCCCCCGCCGCCACCACCACCGCACCTCCCGCAGGTGACCTCCTTTTTCCTCTCCCCCGCGACCCCACATAAATACCCTCGACCCCAAAGTGCTAACCGCGATGAATCCCCGCTCAGCGACGGTGCTTTCCACCGCCCTCGCCTTCCTGCTCCTCGCAGCATCGACGGGATACGCCCAACCCGCACCTGCCTCGTGGGGCTACATCGTGAAGGAATATTGTCCTGGCGAGGGCTACACGCCAGTCCTCAACACCCTCGCCTTCGCCGACCTCAGCGATGCGCCACCTGCAGCCCAAAGCCTCCTTTTGGGCACCTGCCAGGGACTGCTCATCCTCGACGCCACGGGCGCCTACGCCGGCAAGTACACGACCCGCGACGACGTCTACAGCCTCGCCGCCGCCGACGTCACCGGCGACGGCGTCAAGGAAATCTTCCTCGGCGGCCCCGGCGACGTCTCTGCCGTCTCCACCGCCGGCCGCCTCCTTTGGACGACCGACGTCGAGGAGAACGTCCTCGACCTCGAGATAGTCGACCTCGACGGCGACGGCGTCACGGAACTCCTCGCCGCTTCGTCGAAATCCTATCCTGCCGACGACCCCGGGGACCAGCGCTGGGGGAGCGTCCTGCTCTTTGCCACAGACGGCGAGCTCCTCTGGCGCGCCACAGTCAGAGACCACGTCCTCGACGTCGCCCTCATGAATGGGAGCCAGGGTGGGCGTCCGCCATCCATCGTCGCCCGCGGCCACGAGAGGCTCCATCTCCTGTCGACGAAAGGCAAGCCCCTCAACGACCGCCTCCTGCATCCGCCCCCCACCACATTCAAGGCCCCTGAGCTCGCCGACGCGAGCCTTGCCGCCTGGCCTGCCGACACCCTGCTCGTCGCCGACGTCGACGTCGACGGCCGCCCCGACGCCGTCGTCGTGGAAACGGACGCCGTCGCCTTCTTCGACGAGCGGGGCAACCTCACCGCCCGCGTCCCCGTCCCCGCATCATCGCTCGCCCCCCGCAGCGCCACCCTCGTCGTCGACCCCGAGACCGGCGCCCGGGAGATATGGCTTTCGGGCACCGGCGAGGACGTATGGGCCGTCACCGCAGAATACGGGCTCGTCCGCAAGGCCGAGCTCGGCGCCCTCCTCAGGCTCACCTCGCTTGCCACCGCCTACGCCGACCTCGACGGCGACGGCGTCACCGAAATCATCGGCCTCGGTATGCCCCGCGACCTGTACCGGCGGCTCGTTGCGGAACGCGACGGCCTCTCCCCGGAAAACGAACTCCTCGAGGAGAACGAGCCCCACCGCATCTTCGCTTACGCGTATCTGCCCGCCATGCACCGCGTCGTTCACTTCAAGCTGTCAAAGCAGTACACCCCCCGGGGCATGGAGGTCTTCGAGCTCGCGGGCATCCATCCCCTAGACGCCGACGAGGACGGCATGGTGGAGGTCCTCTTTGCCTTCCAGGACGGCCTTCTCGAGCACCGCTCCATCGCCGATGACCTCGCCGCCATCGAGGCCTCCACCACGGTGCCCGTGACGACGACGGCATCCAGTAGGCCGGGCATCGGCGACCTCCCCGACCTACCGCTTCCTGAACGCGACTTTTTCGACCAACACGTCGTCGGCATCGACGTCAAGGTCCTCGTCGTCATCGTCGTCCCCCTCGTCCTCCTCCTCCTGTACGCCGTCTCGCAGGCCGGCCAGCGCCAGGAGCACAACCAGCCCCCCAAGAAGAAGAAACCCAAGAAATCCCAGCTCTACGAGTTCTGCGACCCCCAGCTCAGAGAACGCCTCGTCCGGCTCGACGAGAAGATCGAGCGCGCTTGGCAGAAGAAGCAGAAGGTCGAGGAGCGGCATGCTCAGGGCCGCCTCACCCCCCAGCAGTACACCAACGCCCTCATCGACGTCGACTACGAGCTCGAGGACGCCATCGACGAGAAGCAGGCCCTGCTCGCCCGCGAGGAGAACCAGATCGTCTTCACCATCAGCGACCTCGAACAGGAGGTCAGCGACAACAGGCAGCTCGACGTCGTCTACTACCAGACGGAGAGCACGAGGCTGCAGGAGCTCCTCGACGAGATAAAGGCGGAGGAGAAGCAGATCAAGCGGTTCCGGGAGAAGGTCCTCGACTGAGACGAGAGCAACCCCCCCTATTTTTTCTTCTTCTTTTTCTTGTCCTTGACCTTCTTGAGGCGCGAGAAGCTGTCGCGGTCCTGCTCCTCGAGGTGCATCTCGATATAGCGCGTCGTGTTTTTCAGCCTGGGAAGCACCCTGTGCTCGAGGGCGTTGACGCGACGGCGCGTCTTGTCGAGCTCGCCAGCGAGGACGGTGATGTTGGCCTCGGCCTCGGCGAGGACGACCAACCGCGAGAGCGCATCCTCGAAGGCCCCCGCCGCCTGGTCGACGACGGGCGAGGTGAAGGGCAGGCCGTAGCCCCGCTCTGCCGGCGTCCTCGCAAGTTCGCCCACGGAAAGCCGGGGGAGGCTGACGCCCATCATCTTCTTCTCGGCGACCTCGATGAACACGTCGCGTTCGGTGGCAAGGCCTGCCGAAGCCATCGCATGGGTGCCGATGAGCCCCTGGCCGAGGACGTACTGGCTGCGGGCGTAGAGCACGCTCCTGCTCGTCTCGGATGCGACGTCGCCTGCCTTCCTGGCAGCGCTCATGAACTCCATGGCGAGGGCGTCGCGCTTCTCCTTGAGCAGCCGGTGGCCCTTGTCGGCAATCTTCGTGCGCTCCTTGATGCGCAGGAGCTCCATGCGGGTGGGATACGTCCCCTCGATGATGTCGTCGGCCATGGTCTACTTCTTCGATTCGGGGGGTTTCTCTTCTTTCCCGTCAGCTACCGTGTCTTCCCCGTCCTCCCCTTGAGGCTCGTCCTCGGAGGCCCCGGCCTCCTTGGGCAGATACTTGTCGATGTATTCTGCGTGGATGCGCTTGAGGTCGCGGCGGGGAAGCAGCGCCATGAGCTCCCAGCCGAGGTCGAGGGATTCCTCGATGGACCGGTCCTCGTCTGCGCCTTGGTTGACGAATTCGGCCTCGAAGCGGTTGGTGAAGGCGAGGAAGTCGTGGTCGCGCGCAGACAGGGCTTCCTCGCCGACGACGGCGACGAGGTCGCGGAGGTCGCGGCCCTCGGCGTAGGCGGCGTAGAGCTGGTTGGATACGTCCTGGTGGTCTTCCCGGGTGCGGTCCTCTCCGATGCCCTGGTTCATGAGCCTCGAAAGCGACGGCAATACGTCGACGGGCGGCGACACGCCCTTTCTGTGCAGGGGGCGGGAAAGGACGAACTGACCCTCCGTGATGTAGCCGGTCAGGTCGGCGATGGGGTGGGTGATGTCGTCGTCGGGCATGGTGAGGATGGGAATCAATGTGATGGAGCCGTTTCGCCCCCGGATGCGGCCGGCTCGCTCGTAGGTGAGGGCGAGGTCGGTATACATGTAGCCCGGGTAGCCGCGGCGGCCGGGGACTTCTTCGCGGGCCGCCGACACCTGCCGCAACGCCTCGCAGTAGTTCGTCATGTCAGTCAAGATGACAAGGACGTGCATGTCCTTGTCGTGGGCGAGGTATTCGGCGGTCGTCAATGCGACGCGGGGGGTGATGATGCGCTCGATGGCGGGGTCGTCGGCGAGGTTCAAAAAGCTGACGATGCGCTCGCTCGCGCCGGTGCGCTCGAAGTCGCTGCGGAAGAAGGCGGCCTCCTCGTGGGTGATGCCCATGGCGGCGAAGACGACGGCGAAGGCTTCCCTTTGGTCCTTGACTTTGGCCTGCCGAGCTATCTGTGCGGCGAGGTCGTTGTGCGGCAGGCCCGAGCCCGAGAAGATGGGGAGCTTCTGGCCGCGCACGAGCGTGTTCATGGTGTCGATGGTGGACACGCCCGTCTGGATGAACTCGCGGGGGAACTCGCGGCTTGCCGGGTTGATGGGGACGCCGTTGACGTCGCGGCGTTCTTCGGGGATGACCTCGCCGCCGTCGTCGATGGGGCGGCCTGCGCCGTCGAAGACGCGGCCGAGCATGTCCGTTGAGACGGGGATGCGCAGCGACTCGCCGAGGAACGTGGCCTTCGTGTTTTTCGTGTCCAGGCCGCTGATGCCCTCAAACACCTGGACGACGGCGTGGTCGAGGTGGGTGTCGAGGACTTGGCCTGTCTTCTCCTCCCCTTGAGCGTCGTGGATGGAAACGATTTCTCCGTACTGGACGCGGCGGGTCTTCTCGACGACCATGAGGGGGCCGGCGAGGTGGT
>CAYUFO010000006.1:0-18342 GCA_964443985.1 uncultured archaeon
GGGGGGGGGGGGGGGGGGGGGGGTGGGGGGGGGGGCTCCTGGGGGGTCGCGGGGGCCCGGTCGGGGGGGTGGTCGTCTGTGGGAGGAGCGGTTTCTTCGCCTGCTTCTTTTTTTGCCCGTTCGTCGATGAGGAGGCCCCCGTCTCGTATGGGTGCAGTGGATTCGGCGTCGGCAGGAGAGAGGGGGATGAGCTCGACGCCGGGCGGCGTCTTGATTTCGGGGGTGTCCTCTTCTTGTGTGTCATCCGCAACGGATTGACCGGGAGACGGGGGGACCTCGCCGGGCGCGGTTTCTTGCTGTCCCTCCGGTGCAGGGGTGAAAGGATGCGAAGGAGGGGAGAGTTCTTCGGTCTTCGTTCCCATAGGCCGTTGAGAGGCTTCGGGTGATGGCTGCTGAGCCAGGGCCCCAGGCCCCTTTCCAACGGATTGCTCGGAGACGGGAGGAGACGGGGCTTCGCGTTCTCGTTCGGTTTCGTCGGCGGGCGGCAGAATGTGCTCACCCGTTTCCTGCTCGTCGGCGCCCGACTGGACGCCGTAGTCGGCGACGTCGAGCATCTGCTCGAAATCCTCGTCGGAGAGCTCTTCAACCCCAGCTCCCCCGTACACGTCCTGCGCTTGGGTCTCCCCCCAGATGGCTTCGACGATGTCGTCGGTGAGCGCCGACACGGCCTCGTTGGCGGGCTGGCCCTCTTGGTGGACGCGTCGGTAGAACCAGTAGCCGAGGGCGAGGGCGAAGACGACTGCCGTGAGGCCGATGACGGCGACCAGCGCGACGAGGATGAGCGTATAGGTGGGCAACGCAAACCATGTCTCGCTTTCTTCCCCGGGCTGAAGCTGTGCGAGCAGGTCGGTGGCGGCGGTGATGCCCGAGACATCGTCGAGTTCCGTGTAGAGGGCGAGGGCGTCCTCGGCATACCGTTTGGCCTGGACCTCTTCCCCGCGCGAAAGGTACAGGCGGGCGTTGTCGAGGTATTCGTCGGCGAGCCCCTTGGTGGTTTCGCGGGCGAGCTCCCGGCTGCATGCGGCGAGGATGGCGTCCGCCTGTTCGACGCCGGCGTGGTTGGAGACGTCGCGGTAGGCGTCGCGGGCGCGGCGGGCGAAGGCGCAGGCGAGCTCATAATCGCCGTCATCGAGGTGTGATTGAGACTGGGAGAGATAGGCGTCGCCGACATACTCCGATGAGGCGCCGGCTATCCTGTCGGCGAGGGTGAGCAGGAGCTTGTCGGCCTTCTCGGCGCCGGCGGTGTCGCCGAGCTCCTCGTACACGTCCCGTGCGTCCCCTGCGTATGATCTGGCGGTCTCGTATTCGCGGCGGTCGAAGGCGTCGAGGGCTTCCTGGTAGTAGGACTCGGCTTTGAGGTAGTCGTCGGCGTTGGCCATGAGGATGTTGGCCTTGGACACGCCCTGTTCGTCGCCGAGGTCGGCGAACCGGTTGCGCGCCTCGAGTGCGAGGCGCTTGCCCTCCTTGAAGTCGCCTTGGCGGTAGCTGTCTTGGGCTTGAAGGAATATCTCTTCGACCTCGCGGATACGCTGGGTCTCGGTGATGAAGGCGTCAAGTTCTTCGGTGCGGTTGCGCAGGGTGAGGCTCTCGTAGAGGTCGCGGGCGCGTTGGGCGGCTTCAAGGGACTCGCGGAAGCTGCCAGATTGGCGGGCCTCAAGGGCGAGCTCGTAGGCGGCCGCCGCGTCGATGAAGCGCGTCGTGCGGTTGACGAGCTCGCGGACCTCGTCCATGCGGTCGACGTACTCGAGGGCGAGATAGCGCTCCCGGGCGAGCAGGGCTTTTTCCTTGGCGGTCGCGTAGTCGCGTTCGTGGAAGGCGTCGAGGGCTTCGGCGAGGAGGTCGTCGACGTCCCGGATTTGCAGGTATCGGGGGTTCACCTCGTAGAAGTAGAGGTCGCTCGCCGTGACGACGACGATGTCGTCGAACAGGTCGCCGTCGAGGTCGGCGACGACGAGGGCTTCGACGGGAGCCTCGGCCGCATATCGCCATTCCTCTCGGCCTTCGGCATCGACGGCGATGAGGCGGTTGGTGTCGGTCGCGGCGACGGCTTCGACCATGCCGTCGGCGTCGACGTCGCCTGCAGCGACGAGGCCTTTGAGATCGCGGTCTCGGTACCGCCACAGTAGGGTGCCGTCGGCGTTCAGGGCATAAAGGTGGTCGTCGATGCCCGGGGCGAGTATCTCGGGGAGGCCGTCGCCTGTGAGGTCGGCGACGTGTGGCCGGCCGACGCGCGAGGGAGTGTCGTAGCTCCAAAGGCGGGTGCCGTTGGCCGCGTAGAGGAAGACGTGCTCGAAGGCGCCGCAGACGATGTCGGGTGCGCCGTCTCCGGTGACGTCGGCGATGGCGAGGCCCCAGACGGCAGCACCGGGATCCCGTTCCCAGAGGAGACCTCCCGTGGGGGTGAGGGCGTAGAGTAGCGCGTTCTTGGTGGCCGCCACGATGTCGCTTCGGTTGTCGCCGGTGAGGTCGGCGGTGGCGACGGCGTAGGCCTGGTCGTGGTCGTAGTCGGCCCACTTGAGCATGGCGTAGTCGAGGCCCTCGACGCGCTCGAGGACGTAGAGGGGCGTGTTCCTCGCCGTCTGGGGCAGGTGGCTGCTCACGACGAAGTCTGGGTGGCCGTTCGCCTCGAGGTCGGCGACGTGGACGAGGCGGACGTCGTTGTTGGGCCATATCTCGGCTATCTTGTGGCTCCAAAGCAGGTTGCCGCGGTCGTCGGCTACGTAGACGTCGGCCCTTGTCGCCGAAAGCGAGGAGACGACGAGCTCCCGGTAGGAGTCGTTGTTGATGTCGAAGAACTGAACCCTTTGACCTCCGATGCCCTGAATCCAGTTGAGGGTGAGCGGCTCGACCTCCTCGGCAAGACACGCTGCCGGTGCCGCAAGGAGGGCGAAGAGAGCCGCGCAAAGGAGGTACGTCGTCTTCATGCTGCGCCACTATCTTCTTTGACGGGCACCTTAAATAGTATGGGTGGGCGGCGTTCAGGGGGTGCCGACGAGAGCGAAGAATGCGTCTTCGAGGGAGTCCTCTCCGGTTTGGGCGAGGATGTCGCGCATGGTGCCGAGCGCCTTGACCTCGGCGCGGTCGATGATGAGGATGCGGTCGCAGAGCTTGACGGCCTCGTCGAGGGTGTGCGTCGAGAAGATGATGGTCTTTCCCTGGTCTTTGAGGCCGCAAACCGTGTCGAACATTTTTCGGGCGGAGACAGGGTCAAGGCCGCTCGTGAGCTCGTCGAGGATGACGAGGCGGGGATCGTGGACGAGTGTCTTGGCGATGGCGGCGCGGCGTCGCTGGCCCTTGCTCATCGTCTTGATGATTTTTTCATCCTGGTCTTCGAGGTCGACGACGGTGATGGCGTCAGCGACGGCCTTTTCTATGTCGGCGACGCCGTAGAGCTCGGCGATGTAGCGCAGGTGGTCGGCGAGCGTCATCTCGCCGTAGAGGTAGTCTTCCTCGGGCAAGTAGCCGACGGTCTCCTTGACGGCGATGCGCTCGCGGATGACGTCGTGGCCTGCGACGGTGCAGGAGCCCTCCTGGGCGGTGATGATGCCAGATACTATCTTGAGGGTCGTGGTCTTCCCTGCGCCGTTGGGGCCGATGAATCCGAGGATTTCGTTGTCGGCGGCCGTGAAGCTCACGTCTCGGATGGCGTATTTCTCGCCATAGCGCTTGGAGAGGTTGCGGGCTTCGACGACGGTCTTCTGCGAGGTCATCCTCTCTATTATTAGTGGCTGCCTACATAAATTATGAGCCTTCCATGAACGCGCGTCGCGTGGCGGTCATCGCCAAGTACGAGGTCAAGCAGTACCTGAAGAGCCATTTTTCAGCAGGCAGCGTCATCGGCATCTGTTTGGTGGCCGTCCTGCTGCTGCTCACGCCCGGCGTCGAGCGGGTGGAGCTGCCGAGCGCCCAGAAGCTCTACCGGGTGGGGTTCTACCAGCAGACGCGCGTCGTCGGCTACATGGAGCAGTCGTTCCCGTTCCGGATGGTGCGGTTCCCCGAGATCGTCGCGATGGTGGAGGCGCTCCAGGAGCGCGACGTCGACTCAGGCCTCATCATCCAGGACAACGTCGTCAACGTCTTGGGGTCGGGGACGCTGAAGTCGGACGGGGCCATCAACCGCCTGCAAGAGGAATTCACCTACATCAACAACCAGCAGATACGCGAGACGATTCGACGGCAGCCGGAGCTGGCAGGCATCCTCTTGCCGCTGTCCATCCGGGTCATCGAGGAGGAGATAGACTACGACAAGATCATCAACGGCTCGCTTGACGTGCGCAGGCGGCGGTTCCTCGCAGAAAAGCAGCAGGACACCATCCAGAGCATCCTCGAGGGGGGCGGCGAGGCCGAAATCGAAGCGGAGGGGATACGCCTCACCGCGACGGGGAGCGGAAAGGCCGACGGGGGGGCGGACGCCGAAGCGGATGAAGTGGAGGGGGTGGATGCCGCAGGCGTTGCGGGCCCAAGCAGCCAGCGGGAGGTCTCGATATCCCTGCCCGACGAGCTGAACGTGGAGTTCCCCTTCATGAACCTCTTTCGCAACATGATGATGCTCGCTCCGTCGGTGATCCTGTCGCTGATGTTCTCGCTTTCGCTCATCCGCGAGAAGGTGGACCGCAGCCTCAACAACCTGTTTTCGGCGCCCGTTTCGAAGTTCGACATCATCGCCGGCAAGTCGCTGCCCTACCTCGCCCTCATCGGCGCCATCAACGTCGTGTACGGATGCTGGATAGCCGACGGCCTTGAGGCCGTCAAGGTCATGGCCATCTTCCTTTCGGTGTCGGCGGTCATCCTTGCGACGGGGCTCTTCTCCGTCGTCGTGTCCCGGAGCTACCGGGAGCTCACCTTCATCGGGAGCTTCTACATCTTCATCTTTCTCTTCATGATCGTGCTGCCCAACGTGTTCGCGGGCATCAACGCGCTCGCCCTCATCTCGCCGGTGAGCCATATCACTTCAATCGAGGCCGGCGCGAGCGTCTCGTGGCTTGAGCTCCTGCTCTCGCTTCTGCCCTACCACACCCTGACGCTGTCGTTCGTCGCCTTCACGCTTCTCACCTTCGATGCCGAGGTGCTCTTTTCCAACTGGCGCGTCCGAGACATCGTCGAGCACTACTACATCATGCTCGGCCACCTGCTTTCCAGTACGGTCTCCTACGTGGCGGTCGCCGTGGCGCTTCTTGTCCCCTTCGTCTTCCTCGTCGAGAGCATCTTCAGCTACCTCATCCTCCCGCTGGGGCGGTTTTCCGCCATCGTGTCGCTTCTCATCTTCGCGGGGATCGAGGAGGTCGCAAAGATCATCCCCTTCGCCGCCGCCCACCGAAGGGATATCAATCCCGCCGTCTACGGCGTCGTCGCCGGCACCAGCTTCTTTGTAACGGAACGGGTCTTCAACAGCTACTTCATCGCCAAGATCTTCAGTTTCTTCGGGGGCCCATACCTCTACTTCATCGCCAAGGGGCTTGCCGCGACGTGGGCCGTCCACATCATTACCGTGGGATTCCTTGCCGTCGCCGTCAAGCACCTCGCCTCGCCTGCGCAGAAATGGCTGGTCTTCATCCTCGTCGTCCTCCTGCACTTCATCTACAACCTCAACCTCGTCTACCAGGTGTTTTGAATCCATGAACAAGCCCTTCATCATCGCCAAACGGGAGATCAAGTCGATGCTGCGCGAGCGCACCATCATGCTCGTCGTCCTCGTCGAGTTGCTCCTCGTCATCTTCTCGGGGCTCCTCAACGTCGGCTACGTCCTCCTCACGAGCCCCGAGGCGAGCCAGGAGCTCCAGAACCTCAACTCGTCCGTGGCCGTCGGCGTCGTCAGCGAGACCCCCGAGCCCTACGCGATGGCCCTGTTCGCGCAGAAGATGCCCTACATCGTCTACGATGACGTCGAAACGGCGATGGGCGACTTCAGGGAGGGCCTCATCGACGTCATCATGGCAGGCGACATCGAAGAAAGCCGCAACGCGTCGACCATCACCGTGTACCTGCCCGAGAACAGCCCGAAGCTCGACCTCATCAAGCTCAGCCTGAGGACCATGCTCCTGACCATGGAGGCAGATGTCCGCCACGAGCGAATCGACGCCTACGAGCCCGACGTCAGCCTCTACTCCATCGACAGCAGGAACCGGAAGGCCTCCCGGGAGATCGAGATCTACTACATCTTCACGATACCGCTGCTTCTCTTTTTGCCGAGCCTCATCGCGGGGTCGCTGGTCATCGACTCCATCACCGAGGACCTCGAAAACAAGACCATCATCAACCTCCTTGAGGCGCCCGTCACGAGCCGGCAGATCATGGCTGGCAAGAACCTCGGCGCCCTCGCCATCTGCTTCGTGCAGAGCGCGGCATGGCTCGCCATCCTCTCGGTGTTGAGCCTCGGCATCCAAAACCACCTCGCATTGCTCGCCGTCTCGTTCCTCTACACGGCGCTCTTCACCAACATCGGCAGCATCGTCGCCCTCCACCTCAAGAGCCTGCGCAACTCGCAGATAGTCCACACGCTATTGTCCATGGTCTCCATCAGCCTCTTCTCGCCGCTCGCCAACCTGTCATCCCAGCTCGTCGCCAACTCGCCAAGCCACATCTTCACGGGACTGGCATCAGGCGCGGGGATAGCCACCTTCGCCGCTCCCGTCGGACTGCTCGCACTCCTCGTCGCTGCGAGCGGCGCCGTCAACGTCCGGGGCGCCGAGCAGCTCGCCCGCCTCTACGACTAGGCGCGCCATCCCCATGCTTAATAAGGTCTGAAAAGTAAATACCTAGTGGTTGGGTGCACGCACTGACGCCTGGGCGCCCGGGGGGAGGCAACGCCCGAGGCCCACGCACACCATGCCCGAGGCAGACGACAAAAAAGAGGACGGCGCAGATGGGAATCTCGTCGTGGAAGAGCAGGCCGACGCTGAAGAAGAACAACCCAGGAAGGCCGATGAGCTCTACACGCAATTGGACCGCGACGAGCTGCACCGAAAGATCGGCGATTACATCCCCCGCGGCTCGTTGATGCTCATCGAGGGCAAAGACGGCTTCGGCAAAAGCATCATCTGCCAGCGGCTCATCTACTCGTTTCTCACCCACGGCTCGACGGTCACCTACATCTCAAGCGAATTGTCGACGAAAGAGTTCATAGAGCAGATGGACTCAGTCAACTACGACATATCCGACCACCTCATCAACGAAAAGCTCCTGTTCATCCCCCTGTTCCCGTTCATCGGCGGCGTCACCCTGAAAAAAGACTTCATCAACCGTCTGCAATCAGCTCGTCGCCTGTTCCAGACTGACGCGATATTCATCGACACCTTCTCGTTTCTCCTCGTCAAAGACAACATCACCGAAAGCGAGGTCTTCGACGCCATCAAATTCTTCAAGAAAATAGCCGACGGCGGCAAGACGATTTTCTTCACCGCCGACCCCGACCACCTCAACCCCGAGCTCCTCACCGTCCTGCGCTCGGTCGCAGACATCTACTTCGAATTGACGACGATGTCTCTGGCCGGCGAAGTCAAACACTACATCAACATCAACCGCTACAAGCGGGCGCCAAGCGCTGTCGGCTCGAGCGTCGCCTTCCGCGTCGACGCCGGCTCGGGCGTCAACATCGACATATCGGGAATGGCATAACGAGAAAAAATGGCATCTATCACCCCGGAACTGCAGGAAGCCATGGACAGGAACCCCGGCCTCAGAGACTACATCAAGAACCTCAAGGAGACCCCCGTGCCGACCTTCGTCACCAACCTCAACCGCGACATGAAGCAAGAGGAACTGCCCAACTACCTGTATCCCGTCGGCGACCCCCTGTTCATCCACGCCTACAGGAAGCGGGAGGAGGGCATGTTCTACCAGTGCATCGAGCCCAGCCTCAACGAGCGCGAGCAGGAAATGTATGAAAAGCTCGCCGACCGCCTCATCGAGATAGCCCACATGCTCTCGGCCGAAAGCGAGGCCGAAGAGCTCACCGTCATCCTCTCCAAGCTCCTCAACAACGTCTGCGAGGTCGAGGGCGTGTCCGCCGACCAGCTCGGCGAGCGCTACCCCGACGTCGTCGTCTCCCGAAAGATGAAGGTGACGATGGACGAATACAACAACCTCAAGTACATGCTCATCCGCGACCGCGCAGGCTACGGCATCCTCGAGCCCCTGCTTCGCGACCCCTACATCGAAGACATCCACATCACGGGCGTGGGCCGCGTCTACATGGTCCACAAGATATTCGACGTGTGCCCGACGAGCATCGTCTTCGACAACGACCTCGTCCTCGACCGCTACATCTTCGACTCGAGCGAGCGCGCCGAGCGGCCGGTCTCGGTCGCCCACCCCGTCATCGACGCCGTCATGCCCGACGGCAGCCGCGTCAACTACATCTACGGCCGCGAGGTCAGCTTGGAGGGTTCGAGCTTCACGATCCGTAAATTCGCTAAAGTCCCGGTCTCCATCACCCAGATCATCAACTGGGGGACGCTCGGCGCCAAGAACGCCGCCTACCTGTGGCTGTGCCTGGAGAACCAGATGAGCCTGTTCGTCTGCGGCGAGACCGCCTCGGGGAAGACGACGACGCTCAACGCCATCTGCGCCTTCATCCGCCCCGACGCCAAGATCTTCACGGTCGAAAACACCCCCGAGGTCACCATGCCCCACGAGATCTGGCAGCACCTATTGACGCGGGAGGCCGGCCGCGACACCGACGTCAAGGAATTCACCCTCCTCAAGGCGGCGCTGCGAAGCCGTCCCAACTACATCATCGTCGGCGAGATCCGCGGCGCCGAGGGCGCCGTCGCCTTCCAGGCCATGCAGACCGGCCACGCCACGATGGCGACCTTCCACGCGGGTAGCGTCCACCAGATGATCCAGCGACTCATCGGCGACCCCATCAACGTCCCCATCGCCTTCATCGACAACCTCAACGTCGTCCTCATCCAGCAGGCAGTCTATCACAACGGGAGATTCCTGCGGCGCAGCCTCTCCATCACCGAGCTCACCAAGTACTACGACGAGCTCAACAAGGTCGGCAGCTCCCAGGTCTTCCAGTGGGACGCCGTCAACGACGAGCACATCTTCCGGGGCTTCCACAACAGCTACATCCTCGAGGAGAAGATCGCCAGGCAGCTCGGCTACGAGGATCCCCGTGAGATATACGACGAGCTCGACAAGCGCGAACGCATCCTCAACCGCATGATCGAGGAGAAAATCTTCAACTACTTCGACGTCTACAAAATCATCAAAAGCTATCACGAGCGCGGCGACCAGGGCTTGCCGTTCGCCGTCTAGGTGGTCGAAATCGGATTCGAGGAAGACGTGTACCGGGCGGGATTCAAGTCCCTTGACGAGTTCATCAAGAAGATAGCGTTGCCCTCGCTTGCCGGCTCGATGCTCTTCATGCTCGTCGGATTCGCCGCAGTCTACTTTTCGGGGATGGGGGGCTTTTACTATCTGCTGCCGCCCGTGTTCCTGGTCATCGGCCTGCTCATCATCGTGGCGTATCCTGGCATCGTCTTCGAGGGCAAGAAGGCCGACATCCACAAGAACATCCATCTCTTCGTCACCTACATGGGCTCGCTTTCGACCCTCCACCTGCCGCGAAAGGAGATCCTTCGGACCGCCGCCCAACGAGAGGAATACGGCGAGACCGCCGCCATCATCAAGCGCATCATCTACCTGTCCGACCACTGGAACCTCGGTCTCGACAAGACGTCGGCGCGGATGAGCGGCCTGGTCCCCAGCCAGATACTCGGCAATTTCCTCGACCGCATGGCCGCCGCCCTCGACTTCGGCGAGAGCATGGAGGAATTCCTCATAGGCGAGCAGGACGCCGTCATGAGCGAATACGAGGGCGAATACCGGGAAGCCCTCAAGCGCTTGGACCTCCTAAACGACATCATCACCTCCCTGGTCATCGCTGGCGCCTTCATCCTGTCGGGGACGTTCCTTTTGCCGCTCATCATGGGCTACTCCATCTACTTCCTATTGGCCGCCAGCGCGCTCTTCATCGTCTTCGTCGACGTCATCATAATCATCATCATCAACGGGTTCGTCACCCAAGACCACATCCTGAGCTCCCTGCCCATCAAGGACGCCGAATTCCACACCATGCGAAAATCGATGTACGTCACCTTCCCCGCCACCTTCCTGCTCATGGGCCTGTCGCTGCTGCTCTGGTGGCTCGACTACGCCCCCATACACTTCGGCATGTCCGTCGCAGTCCTCCCGCTGCTCGTCACCGGCTACCTCGCCAAAAAGCAGGAGAGCACGGTTTTGAAACGCGACTACGGCTTTACCTCCTTCATGCGCTCGCTCGGCGGCTCGATGAGCGCCAAGGGCGGCAGCCTCAAGGGCACCCTCGGCCCCCTGCGCATCCACAACTACGGCATCCTCAACGACCTCATCGACCGACTGTACCGCCGCCTCATGATAGGCGCCGACAAGGTCAAGGCGTGGATGTATTTTTCAGGCGAATGCGGCAGCGAGATGATAGAGAAGTTCTCGACCATCTACATCGAAGTCATCCGCGTCGGCGGCGACCCCCGGGTGGCCGCCGAGATCATCAGCAAGAACTTCACGCGCCTGCTCACCGTCCGCGAGCTGCGCCTGCAGATGTCGGGGAGCTTCAAGGGCGTCTACTACGGCACCATGCTGGGTCTCGCCGGCGCCGCCTACGCGAGCGCCGAGATGAGCCAGCTCCTGCAGAAGACGCTCATGGGCTCCATGGGCTCGCTTGGCGCGGGAAGCATGGACAAGATAGGGTCGACGGGCATGGACATCTTCGGCATGATGGACACGGGACTCAACCTCGTCTTCGCCAAAGACGTCCTCTTTCTCATCCTCATGGTCCACGCCGCCCTCACGGCCCTCTCCATCAAGGTGGCCGACGGCGGCAACCGGTGGGTGGCGCTCCTCGACTTCGTCATCATGGTGTGGATAACCGCCATCGTCGCCTTCGCCGTCCCCTATGTCTTCCAAAACATCTTCGGGGCGGGCGTCGACACTGAGACGGCGCGTGAAATCGGGACGCTATGATGGCGCTGCCCCCTATTTAAACAACGCAAGGTAATATCCAAACGATGGCCGGACTCCTCGACAAGCTCAAGGAAGTGGGCAAGAAAAAGGACGAAAAGTCCTCGGTCCCAAAGGACACGCCGCTTCCCACCGATGGCGGCTCTCCCGTCGACGACGAGGGCGGGGGGGGCGGCCAGAACCTCCCACCCGGCGTCACGGCCGTGGGTGGGGAGCAGGCGGCGGGCGCGACTCCCGCCTCCCAGGCGAAGCTCCTGGAGCTTGAGGCCAAGACCCAGGAGATAGAGGTGCTCAAGGAGCAGCTCGGGGAGATGGAGGAGAAGAGCAAGAAGCTCGAGGTGCAGGTCACCGATACCGAAAAGATCACCAAGAAGAGCAAGGAGAAGCTCGACGAGATCGACAAGAACATGAAGAAGTTCCTCAGCCTCTACGAGATGGTGACCAACCAGATAAACCCGTTCGTCGAGTCGAAGACCTTCGAGCGGCCACCCCAATCCCCCCAGTCGCTTCTCTCGGAGATGGAGGAGGTGTCGCCGCCCCAGCCCGGGCCCGCCCCCGAAGAAGAATACGTCGTCGAGGAGGTGCCCGAGGAGCCAGTGCCTGAGGAAGATGAGGTCGAAGAGGAACCTAAAAAGGGGGTGATTGTGCCGGCGACCACCGAGAACTCTCCTGTCATCCGGGCCGAAGAGGGCGACGACGTCCTCATCATGGAGGCCGTCCACCACAAGGACAATTCGCTGGCGCTCAAGCTCTTCGCTTCGATGGTGGACGCGGGCGAGGCGGCGGAAAAGAAGGCCGCCGTCATGAAGAGCCTTGTCGACCTTGGCTGGCTCACGCCCAAAGCCCACGCCGACATGGCCCGACACCTCGGCGAATCCGACGAGGAATCCTATGACATTGAGTCGCCGGACGGGGAGGGGGCGCAGGCCGTGCCCCTGGCGCCGCTCTCAGACGAGGAGCGTGAATCCCTTGTGCCGCTCCTTCGCTGGATAGACGGGCTCGTCGACCGGGTGGGCGTCGAGGACACGACTGACATCCTCCAGTATCTTGTGGGGCTCGGATGGGTGACCCCCGACGCCCATGAGGAGCTCCTTCGCTACATCGGGGGCGGCGCAGGCGATGGCGGCGGCGGTCCCTCGCTGGTCCCCCTCGCAGGATACGACGAAAACGACGAGACCGCGGCTCTCGCCGAAAGCTGGATGCGCTACCTCGTCGACAAGGTCGGTGAGGAGAAGGCGAGAGAGACGCTCGCCCAGTATCGCGAGTACTGCTGGCTTGGGGAGAGGGCGCAGGCTCAACTGCGCGAAGCCCTTGAAGCGCTCGACGAGATTGACCGCCTGGGCGGCGAGGAAGCCTATGAGCTGACGGCGGAGGACCACGCAACGTCGCTCTTCTTCATCTCGCGGCTCAATGGGGTCGAGGACGTCGACGGCGTCTATGATGAGATCGAGCGCGTCCTCGACTGCCAGGGATTCTCCACGGAGGGGGGAGGCGAAGAGCCAGAGCATAAACAAGGAGGCACCAAAAAATGAGTTTCGGAGAAGTCGCAACGCAATTGATACTGTTCATCGCCATCATGGGCATCGTCGCGGGACTCGTCGTCTACTTCAACGACTACATCGCCTCGACGCGGGGGGCCATGGGCGACCAGCGCAAGTACGTGACGAGCCAGCTGCGCACCGAGATAACCATTCCTACCGTGTACTACGCCGCGCAGCCGGGCAACGACGACGTCTGGGTGTACGTGAAGAACGTGGGCAAGGAGACGTTGGGCACCGACTGCGTCAACGTGTTCGTCGATAACAAGTTCATCGAGCTGGCTGCAGCCGACATCGTGTATGCGGGCAATCTCTCAGAGGCGGACCTCTGGCGTCCCGAGGAGACGTTGCTGCTCAACGCCAGTGACGAGGTCGACCTGCCTGCAGACGACGTCTATGAGGCGCTCGTCGTCACCTGTAACGGCGTCACCGACAATTATCGGTTTTCCACGTGAGGCCCCGATGAGATGAGCTTCAGCACCGTGGGCGCCCAAGCGGTGTTCTTCACGGTCGTGGTGGGATTGTTCGTCCTCGTTGTCCAGACGTACAACGAGTACACCACGGAAACGGGGGGAGGCGCCATTGACCAGCACGCCGTGTTGAAGGGTCGCCTTGACACCGCCATCAGGGTTTCTTCGGTGGCCTACAGCAACGCCACCGATCCCGACTCGGTGACCGTCGCGGTCGACAACAGCGGGTCCACGACGCTTGAAGTGGCCTGCGTCGACGTCTACCTGGACCGGACGTGGGTCTCGGCTGACGATGTGACGCTCACGCTGCTCAATACGAGCGTGGATTCGCGGCTTTGGGATCCCGGGGAGACGCTTCGGGTCGTGGCGCAAAAAGACCTGGCGACGGGCGACCATGAGGCGACGGTTGTCTCCTGCAACGGCGTGGCTGCCACACGGATATTCTATGCGTGCTGCGGCTAGATGAGGGTGTTCATCTGCCAGATGCGCAGGGGGTTGTTTATCTTCCGTCTGAATTCGGCTGAGATGGCTGCCATGCGGCGGTCGGTGACGTCGAATTCTTTTTTGAGGTGGGCGAGGAATCGGTCGAGTTCGTCGGTGGGCTCCTCGATGGTCTTGTCGAGGGCGTAGGCTATGTGGGCGGCTATCTTGGTCTTCCACTGCTGCCCGAAATAGTCCAGGATTGCATGGTCTGGAGCGTCTTCTACGTAGTCGGTGAGGGATTCCATGCGCTCTATGTAGGAGCTCTCCTGGTATTTCCGGTAGGCGCCAGTGGGGCGGGGGGTGTGGCTCTTGGGGTCGAGGACGATGTCGACGAGGTCTTCGACGAGTGCGGTGCGCATGATTTCGGCGTGCCGTTCCCGGTGTCGGGTGGCGTAGAGGAGTTCCATGGATTTCTCGACGTAGACGTCGATGAAGAACCGTTTTCCGAGATAGTCGATGCCGTCGTAGTCGCGGTCGATGGCGAGGTTGCTGAGCATGTTCAATAGCAGGTTGAAGATGATCATCGAGTTTTGGTCGTTTCGCTTTTCCGTGGGAAGGCCGACGACCGAGATGACTAGGAGCCTGAAGAAGAAGGTCGACACGTTTTTTCCCATAAAGTAGAGGCTGAATAGGGTGTTCGTGAAGTCGAGGAGGGAGTCCTGGGTGAGTTTTTCGCTGACGGCGGTGTTGAATTCCTCTTTTTTCGGGAGGTTTTGTGCCAGGCGCTTTGCGTCGTGTTCCTCGTATGAGACGAATGCGTATCGTCTTATGTAGGCGGAAAGGACATCTTGATTGGCGCCGAATGGGATGCGGGGTTTGCCGCAGGCATAGTAGCGTTGCCCTTTTTTGAGGAACCCCTGGCGTGAGAACTTGTTGAGGGCCTTTCGATAGGCTTCCTGCGACTTGTTGCCGGGCAGAAGGTGTTCCGTTGCGAGGGTGTAGCTCCAGGCGTCCTCGGTGAGGGTGCGAAGGAAGAGGCGGGTGAGGACGTCCTCCGAGGCGGGGGTGAGCCGGGTGATTCGTTTGTTGATGGCTGATGTGTCCATGGCTGGGGGTTGGGGGCATATACACCGAGGGTGGATATAATATTGATGAAGAGATAGGTATAAAAAACTTCCGATTTTTGCGGGAAGACGCCCCGAAAATCGAAAAACGGGGGGCGTTTGGCTTTGAAAACCGAAAACTTTATATAGAAAACAGAACCATAGAGTAACACTTGACGGCCAAGGCATATACAACCAAAAGTGTATAAGAAGTCGTCGAGGAGTGGGGTGCAACGCGGTGGGGGATAGAAAAAATCAAGACCATAACGGAGGCCCCCAGAATGAAAGACAAGGGATTGATGGGTATCGGCACCCTCATCATCTTCATCGCCGTCATCCTCGTCGCCGCAGTGGCAGCAGGCGTCCTCATCACCACCAGTGGCAGCCTCCAACAACGATCGCTCACGACCGGCAGGCAGACCGAGGAAGGCGTCTCGACCGGCGTCGAGGTCATCGATGTCTGGGGGCTTGACGCACGCGACCAAACAGTCGAATACATCGAGATGAAAGTCCGCCTCAATCCGGGCTCAAACCCCATCAAACTCAACTATTCGGTCGTCACCTTCGACACCAAGGAGGACTTCCAGCAGATAACGTATGGGGGCTCGGACACGGCCGCAGGCACCCAGATATTCAACGTCACCTACCTCCAAGAAGGAACGAACTATGTCACCGACTACCTCTCCGACGGGGACGTCATCGTCATCGCCTTCAACATCAGCCTCACCGGCTTCGACACCGACGGCGTCGGGGAAAACGAGCGCGTCCGCATACACTTCATCCCCAGAACGGGCCAGCCAACCCAGGTGGAATTCGTATCCCCCGAAGTCATGAACGACCGACGCATACGACTCTACCCTTAGATTAAATATAAAAGCAATACATCAACAACGGAAAGACAACCACGGAGGAAAAAAATGAAAGATAAAGGACTCATGGGTATCGGCACCCTGATCATCTTCATCGCCATCATCCTCGTAGCCGCAGTCGCTGCCGCCGTCCTCATCTCGACAAGCGGCAGCCTCCAGCAGCAGGCACTGACCACGGGCGGTGAAACAGAGGCGGGCATCGCCACCGGCGCAGAGATATTTTCTGTCACCGGCACCGACGGCAGCGACTCGAACATCGAACGATTCGCCGTCCTCATGCGATTGCAGCCGGGATCGGACAACATCAAGCTGAACAACTCTTTATTCACCCTCGACACCAAGGACACCTTTCAGCAGCTCACCTACGGAGGAAGCGACACGGTTGGAAACACCGACACCTTCAACGTCACCTACCTGCAGAACGGTTCCAACAACCAGGAGCATTACCTGACCCCCGGTGACGTCCTCCAAGTGGAATTCCAGTCGACAAACTCGATAAACGAGCGAGAGAACGTCCGAATCAAGTTCATCCCCCGGGCGGGCACCTCGACGGAAATCGATTTCTCCACTCCCGAGACGATGACAACAACGCGAGTCAAGCTCTACCCCCTTGGAGGCTAGAGGAACGCACAAGGTGATACCAATGAAAGACAAGGGATTGATGGGTATCGGCACCCTGATCATCTTCATCGCCATCATCCTCGTAGCCGCAGTCGCCGCCGCCGTCCTCATCTCGACGAGCGGCAGCCTACAGCAACGGGCCCTCTCAACCGGCGGTGAAACAGAGGCAGGCATCGCCACCGGCGTCGAAGTCTTCTCCATCACGGCCACCGACGGCCAAGACGCAGCCGTCGACTACTGGAGCATCTTCCTGCGCCTCAACCCGGGAAGCGACCCCGTGAAGCTCAACAACAGCATCTTCACCTTCGACACCAAAGACACCTTCCAGCAGATCAACTACGGAGGGACCGAGACGGCAGGAGGCACCAGCACCTTCAACGTCACCTACCTGCAAAACGGCACCAACAACCAACAAGACTATATCAGCGACGGCGACGTCCTCCAGGTCCAGTTCCAGTCGACGAACCCGATGGGTGAGCGGGAAAACATCCGCATCCGCTTCATACCCCGCGTCGGCACGCCCACACAAGTCGAGTTCACGACACCCGAGGTCATGACGCAGTCGCGGATTTCCATGTACCCCTAAGGAGAAAAATAACAAAAATACAACAACAAAAAAAGGTGAAAAAACAATGAAAGACAAGGGATTGATGGGTATCGGCACCCTGATTATCTTCATCGCCGTCATCTTGGTGGCGGCGGTGGCCGCCGCCGTACTCCTCAGTACGAGCGGAAGCCTCCAGCAGCAGGCATTGACCACTGGAGGGGAAACCGAAAGCGCAGTCGCCACCGGCGTCGAGATCTTCTCGGTGACGGGCACCGACGGCTCAAGTGGCAACAACGTCGAATACTTCGAGGTGCTCGCACGGCTGCAGCCCGGATCAGACGTCATCAAGCTCGACGAAGCCATCATAACGTTCGACACCTCCACGACCAGCCAGACCCTCGAATACGGCGGCGTCGACACTGCTGGCGGCACTAACATCTACAACGTCAGCTACCTGCAGAACTCAAGCGACTGGCAGCTCGGCTACGTCCAGAAAGGCGACGTCCTCAAAATCGAGTTTGAGGCGAGCCCCATCGGCGAAGCCAAGAGCGTCAAGATGAGCTTCATCCCCAAGGTCGGCACCAAAACGGACATCGAATTCACGACGCCCGACACCATCACCAACCAACGGGAAAAACTCTACCCCTAGAGCCATAGGAACGTTGACGACCACATCCACGGCCGACCGAAGCCGTGGACACCCCCCTTCTTTTTTCTTGACTTTTATCGACGCGGCACTCTCATGAACGTCTCCTGAACACGGTCCATCTTCTTGGTCAGATTATCGGCAAGAAAGCTCACCGCCAACAGCTGAAGCCCCACGAGCAAGAGCACAAGAGACGTGAACGAGACGACCGGAGACAGTGCTAGGCCAAAACCAAGCGAAACAATCGAAGACACGCCAATGAGCACGCCAAGAGAGACGAAAACGAGGCTGGGCACCATCACCGTCTTTGCCAGAAGAGAAGTCTCCCGGTAGGCGACTTCCAAAAGGGCGAAAAACATGGCGACGCCGTCGGTGAATGGATTGAGCTTGCTCTCACCGATGCGATGGCGATAGGTGATGGGGACCTCGACGACCCGAAAGCCGAATTTTGCCGCGCGAACCGTCATCTTGGTCTCGTATTCGAGGCTCTTGGCCGGCACATCTAGGGAGGAAAACCGAGTTTGTTTGAATGCGCGAAAGCCGCTTTGGCCATCGGAGATGCGCGTTCCGGTGATGAAGGATGCGAGAGCCGAGAAGACACGATTGCCGACTTTGTTTAGGGGCGGCATTGGCGGATCCCCGCCGAGGAACCGCGAACCTATGGCGAGGTCAGCGCCGTTTTGTATTTCGGCGACCAACGCGGCAATGAAGCGGGCAGGATAGGTATAGTCTGCGTCCGTGAAGACGACCATGTCGCCTTCGGCCGCGGCCACCCCCGTGTGGAGGGCCGCGACCTTACCCCTGTTTCGCTCGTGTGAAACGACCCGAACACGGCGGTCATCGCCCGCATAGCTCTCGGCTATGGCCAAGGTGCCATCCGTGGAGCCGTCGTCGACGACCACGACCTCGTCGACAAAGGGAAGCGCCTCGTCGATGACCCGCCTCAGCGCCTGCTCCTCGTTGTAGGCGGGCACGACGAGCGATGTCTTTTTGGTCATCGGGAAATCGAAGAGATATGATTTTAACCGCATAAAAGTAAATGCTGGTATGCAAGCAGCACTCAAGGATGAAGAACCTCGGGCTGAAGCCCGAGGTTTCACCCAACGAACACCTTCTGGGTG